>NZ_JAKSXU010000073.1:0-3323 GCF_022829325.1 Methylobacterium sp. J-092
GCTTCGGCTGGATCGCCCGCTGCCGCAGGTTGGCTCGCGACCACGAGGCTACCCCGTCCTCTGCGCTCGCCTTCTTCGTCCTCGCCGCAGCCATGATCCTCGTCAGACGGATCGCCCGAGCTTTATGAAACAGGGTCTAAGCCGCGACGAGGTCGGCGGCG
This sequence comes from Methylobacterium sp. J-092, assembly GCF_022829325.1. Taxonomy (NCBI): domain Bacteria; kingdom Pseudomonadati; phylum Pseudomonadota; class Alphaproteobacteria; order Hyphomicrobiales; family Methylobacteriaceae; genus Methylobacterium; species Methylobacterium sp. J-092. The sequence continues at coordinate 162 of NZ_JAKSXU010000073.1, forward strand.
AGTTCGATGAAGTTATAGGGTTGAGCTTCGAGTTTTTCGTCCACGACGATCCCTTCCATCAAGAGGATCCACCGCTCCACCCGATGAGGTAGATCGTCAAGGCATACGCATAGGAAACGCACCTCCGCTTTACGAAATTCCGGTCGAACTCACTGTCATATCCGAGCTGAGCGCATCGGCGAGGGGACTATGTCGTGCCAAAGGAACTCCCGTCGCTTGAGCGTTATGCATCTCCTCATTTGGGTGCCATCCCAACCCGATTACGGATCGCGCACCCGACGGTGGAGCCAACCGCGACACCATCAGGCTCTAAGACCAAGCTTTGAACGCCAAAGCCAAGCGAAGCCCTAAGAAACACTCCGATACATTTTCGTGTGTCGTAGGACACGCTGTCGCGAGAACTATCGCAAGGTCTAGCAGTTGCTCCTTTATAACAGGCCGATTCTGATGGGTCGGCTATGGAGTTCACGGAATGAAGAAAATTGCTTTTGCGTCAACGGCTCTGATTGCAGCCTTGGCTTTCACGCCGGTGACCGCTGATGCCCGCGGCTTCGGCGGTGGCGGTGGCGGTGGCGGCTTCCACGGCGGTGGCGGTGGTTTCCGTGGCGGCTTCGGCGGCGGCGGCGGCTTTCGCGGCGGTATAGGCACACCTCGCGGCGGTTTTGTCGGACGTGGGTTTGCCGGCCGCGGCTTCGCGGGTGGCTACGGTCGCGGCGGATATGGTCGGGGACTTGGCTACGGTCTGGCGGCCGTCGGTCTTGGCCTGGGCGTCGGCTACGGCTTAGGCGGCTACTACGGAAACTGCGGTTACGGTGGCACGTACGGGTACGGCGCCTATGGGTATGGCCCAGGCTCGTGCGGCGGGTACTACGGCTACGGGTACTGAACAGCAGCCGCAGGCTTGCGCATGATAATGAGCCCCGGACCGCAGACGCGGCCGGGGCTTTTTTAATGCGCATCGGCCCCGGCTGACCCCATTTTCCGGATGAAGTCTTTCTCCACGGCTGCACCTTGAGTGACGCCGCACTGCCGCGGAGCGTGGTGAAAGCAGCTGGGACCGCCCCGATGGGGCGCCGGGCTGCCTTCTCCTGGAAACCTTATCCGTCGATCATGCGTACAGGTCACGGCAGGACCGCACGATCTTGTGCGAGTCATGCCTTGATTTGGACGAGAGATCGGTACATCTCACGCCAGTAGCGTACATACAGGACAATCGAAGTGACGCAAGAAAACCTGGGGTTAAACCCTGACATGCTCGCAATGGCGGGCGAACTGGTAGCGGCTTACGTGTCCAACAACCGCGTGCCGGCAACTGAACTTCCCGCTTTGATCCGCACCGTTCATGCGACCCTCAACGGCATCGCGAGCGTGACAGCGGCTGGTGGTGTCAGCACCCCGGACGAAGAAGTTGAGAAGCCCACCGCGGCACAGATCCGCAAGTCGATCCGGCCCGACGGGCTCGTCAGCTTCATCGACGGAAAATCATACAAGACGTTGAAGCGACACCTCACGAAGCATGGGCTCGACCCGCGCGGCTACCGGGCGAAGTTCGGACTGCCGGACGATTATCCGACGACGGCCGCCTCGTACTCGGAGGCCCGGTCTGCTCTCGCAAAAAATATTGGTTTGGGCCGGCCAGGTCGCGCAGCCGCCTGAGCAGCGTAGCTCGATGTCGCCTCGATCGGCGAACCGACCAGGCGACCTTCAAAGCTCCATGCCGCGCGCCGATATGATCCGTCGCGTGGCTTTGACCAACATTTCGTCTGAGAACGGCTTGCGCATAAACTGTGCAGCCATCGGCAGCTGATCCTCGGTCGGCGACGCCAACCCGGATACGATGAGGATCGCGACCTCCGGCCATCGTGCCGCGACCGCTTTCGCTAACGTGAACCCGGTCAACGGCTCGCCGGCCAGATCCACGTCCGCGATCATCGCGACAATCTCGGGTCGAGCGTCGAGATGAGCAACCGCAGCATCTACGCCTGTTGCCTCGGCCACCTCGAAGCCGGCATCACCCAGTGCCGCGACCATCGCCATGAGCTGGACTGGCTCGTCCTCTACGACCAACACGGCTGCTCGCGCCTTCGACTCTACCATGGGCTGCGTTCCCGTGCTCCAATTCTCAGGAACGCAACTGACGCGGATCTCGCCTCACCTGCCAGGTTCACGACTTTGAGTCGCGAACCTACTCCGTGCCTCAACCTGCCCCATAGCCGCCCTTCGAGTTGCTCGAGCTAGTGGACGGCGGCTTGCCGTCGTAACCGCCGCTCTCAGGCGTGCGGTCTGGCTTTGGATCGGGCAACCCGGGCGAAGTTGGTCCCGCGCTCTCAGCCAGGGGCGGCGGTGCCTTTGAGGGATCGAGCGGATGACCGGGCGGCTGGGCGCCGGTGGCCTCCGTCTTGGTCGCTGTGTCGTCACTCATGGTGCCCTCGCTCGTGTCCTGTCTGAAGGCGCGCAGGCCACAGGAGTTCCGGCGGTGTGGCAGATCTCTGCGACCAATCGCACCTCGACTTCCACAGCTCCCCCTCTTCACCTTCGAGAAGGACGGCGAACGGTGGGATGCTCGCGTCGGATGTCGGGTGTCGGGCGCCCGGCGCTGCGACCTCGGCCGGCAGCTCGCGGCGCAGCCGGCAGCCGGCAGCCGCGGAGATCGCGAGCGCGGGACGTCGGACCCGCATCTACCTCGCGACCGCACACCGGAACCTCCGGAGAACGCCCGCCTCCCACCGTCGGCGCGATCCGGCCGACGCGGCACGGTCCCCGCGTTTCGCGGTTCTCGACCCCGATCGGTCGCGAGTGGACCCGGCCTGTGATCGGCGATCAACCTGCGCGGAAGATCTCCACGCAAGACCTGCGCGGACGACCTGCGCGGACGACCCGCACCGTGACGGTCGCCCGCGCGGGTCGCGCGGTGATGGCCCCGTTCAGGCCTTGGTCGTCAGGGCGGTCTTGGGCATGAGCATGTGGACGCCCTTGTTGCCGTCGACCGTCTGGGTGATGCGCAGGTTCCCGGCGAGCGAACACAGCATGTAGGCCTGGTTGCGGGTCAGCCCGGTGCGGGCGCAGACGTGGCGCACCATCTCGCGCACCGCCTGCCGCATCGCCTCGTCGAGGCTCTCGTGCAGGCCGATCGTCATCAGGTCGGTGGGCGTCTCGGCGAAC
>NZ_JAKSXU010000078.1:0-12784 GCF_022829325.1 Methylobacterium sp. J-092
GCGCTGCTCCGGCTTCAGCCACGGGCGCCAGTAGGGCGACCTCACGTTCCGCACGTTCGTGACCGGGTGCTGCGGCCCCTTGCTCGACGGCGAGGGGAAGCCCCAGCGCATCATCGCCAACGCGCGCTCGCCCTCGGCCAAACGCACCACCGGCGCCATCTGGTCGGGGAAGATCGCCGGCAGCGGCGGCAGGTTGCCGGTCTCGTCGCGCGCGACCCCGAAGGCCTTGCGGATCGCGTCCTGGCCCCTGTCGAGGCTGTAGAGGTTGCACATCCCGACATCGTGCGCCGCCAAAGCGCGAAAGAGCAAGGCACGCTGCGCGAGCCCGATTGCATCCCGCATCATATGAATTCAAAATTCGCTCGCGCGACTTGCCCCGATGAAGGGCGAGCGCTGCGGAGGACCATCGATGAGCACTCGGCGCGACTTCCTGCATCTCACGGCCGCCGCGACGGCGGTCGGGGCCCTGGTCGGGTCAGCCTCGGCGCAGGCGCCAGCCTCGGGTCCGGGGCATCCGATACCCCCGCCGAGCGGAGAGGCTCTGCGTCTCGTCACCTTCGCACCCGACGCGGGCAGCACGCCGCGGCTCGGTGTGGTCCGCTCGGACGGGCGCGTCGTCGACCTGACGCAGGTTGGAGTGCCGGGCGTGGATCCGGCGCAGATGGTCTCGCTCATCACGGCAGGACCGGCCGCGCTCGATGCCGTGCGCCGGGCCGCGGCCGCCGGGGATGGCCCGCAGGTCGAGACGGTGCGGCTGCTGGCGCCGATCCCGGCACCGACGCGCAACATTTACGCGGTCGGCTGGAACTACCTGGAGCACTTCGCCGAGGGTCAGGCCGTCCGGGGGACGAACGCCGAGTACCCCGCCCATCCCGTGTTCTTCACCAAGGGCGTCAACACGATCAACGGCCCCTACGACCCGATCCCCTACGATGCTTCGGTGTCGACGGCGATCGACTGGGAGGTCGAGCTCGCCGTCATCATCGGCACGGGCGGACGCAACATCACAGAAGCCGACGCGATGGCCCACGTGTTCGGCTACAGCGTCATCAACGACACCACGGCGCGCGACATGCAGATCAAGCTGCACGGCGGGCAGTGGTTCAAGGGGAAGAGCCTGGACGGGTACGGACCGATCGGCCCGTGGATCGTGCCTGCATCCGACCTCGATTTCTCGAATCTCCGTCTGCTGACCCGCGTCAACGGCGTGGTGAAACAGGACGCCTCGACCGCTCAGATGTACTTCAAGGTCGCCCGCATCATCGCCGAGCTGTCGCACGGCCTCACCCTCGTGCCCGGCGACATCATCGCCACCGGCACGCCCCCCGGCATCGGCAACGCGCGCAAGCCGCCCGAATTCCTCAAGCCGGGCGATGTGATGGAGACGGAGATCGTCGGCCTCGGCACCCTGCGCAACGTGATCCAGGCCGTCCCGGCGTAAGAGGTGCGCCCTCGATCGAGAGGCGGGCGCTCAATCAGCCGGCCACCGCGATCGGCAGCGCGCCGACCTGCGTCGTGGGGCGCGGCGTCCGCATCTCGAACTTCGTGCCCCAAATCCGCACGGCCTCAAGGTCGGCACGGGTCAGCAGAACGCTGCCAACCGTCATGGGGTCCGGCACGCAACGATTTTGCAGCGCAACACGTTGGCTTGGTATGCCAAGCGTCACCCCCTTCGAAATCACGATCTTAGCGGCCGGCGCTCAGCGTACCCTGTTCGCCTCGACCGAGCGGGAGGCGGCTCTGATGGCCGAGTCGGTGCTGCGTCGTCTGGACGGTAAGCCTGCCCTTATCGGTTTCTGGATCGACGCCCCGGATCGGGGCGCCCTGAAGCGCCTGGGAGCCTACCTCGGAAATGTGCTCGTCGAGATGACGGGTACGGGTGAGGTGCTGGTATAGGCGGCGTGTTCAAGAACGCCGCCGACGAGACCGGCGAGCTGGAAGGCGCAACGCTCCTGGGCAGTTCGGCGAGGTGCCGGAGGATTTCGCCGAGAGCCTGCGGGGCGGATAACGGTACGGGAAACCCGCCCGATGGACCGGGCGGGTTGTCGCGAGCCTAGGGATTTCCGGCGTCGCCGCCGCCCTGCGCTTGGTCCTTGTCATCCCCCAGCCGATTGGCCGAGTGATCCTGGTACTGCTCGGTCTGCACGGTCTTGCTGTCCAGGCCGCGCTCATCCCCATGCTGGGCCTTGTCGCGATTGCTGAGCACCGCGTTGTCCTCGATCACGCCTTCCGGCAACTCGGTCATCGCTCCCGAGCCCGATCCCTTGCCCTGGCTTCCAGGGTGCATGCCGTGCTTGCCTGCATTCGCCATCGTCGCTCTCCTGTCGTTCCAGGGGGCGGATCGATACGCCCCCGCCGAATGAGCAGGGCAAACCGATCGCTGCAGGGCTCGTTCCTGTGGCACGTGAACGCGTACGGTTCGGCCCCGCCCCGGTCTGCTCACGGGACGGGGGGAATCCCGGATCTCACCGCGTCTCGACGACGCCGTCGCTGGGGCTATCCTGCCGGGATGCGACGAGCGTCTGGCACGGTAACGGCTTGGCAACCGCACGCGCATGAAAATCGCGGCATGCCGACCTTGTCCGCCCCGCGCCTACTCACCTTCCTCGCTTCCGCGGTGCTGATCGGCCTGGCGGTCGCCAGCCTCTACACGAAGGTCCCGATGGTCGGGCGCACGGTGCTCGCGCACCGGCAGTGGTTCTTCATCGGCGCCTACGCTCTGCTCGCGCTCGGGGTGACGACCAAGAGCCTTTGAACCACCCGCCGGGTCGACACGACCGCAGGTCCCGCTAAGTCGACGCTGCGAGGATCTCCATGAGGCTTGCCGCGCGGGGTGAGCCACGGCCTCGCGGAGGTGGGCCTGCATTCTCAGCGCGTAGCTCAGAAGCTGCCCGACGTGATCCTCGATCGGATCGCAGACCTTCACGCACCGCATCGGGAACGGAACGATTTGACCCCGAAGCACCCTCCGACCACACCGGCCGTAGGTGCCCTTGTTCCAGGCCGAACGTGCGGACCGTGCACGGCTTGCTGCCGGGTTCCCGCGATCGAGGTGCTTGCCAAGCCTGCGGGCGTCCTCTGTCGGCATAGCACTGGCACGGCGTGCGGGATCTATCAGGATCGCCCTGAGGTGTGCGTGCGGTGGTACTGTCTCTGGCGCAAGATCGGCGCATTGCCGAACGCGCTGAGGCCAGACCGATCAGGGGTGATCTTCGCGATCGAGGGCAGTGCGCCTTGCGCGAATGGTCTCGAAGGGGCCTGCGTCGTGGGTCGCGCCGTGAAAGGAGCGGGTGCTATCGCGAGTGCGGAAGCGACCGAGGCGTTCGCTATGTTCGTCCGCGAAGGGTCGTTGCCGGTGTGGAAGGTGTCCAACCGTAAGGCGACCCTGATGCGCCCCGATCAGCGCACCCAAGCACTGTAGATTCGGGGCGCCGACTCTGCCGGAGGCGGGCTTTTCAGGTGCTTTGCCCATCCCCCGGACGGGACAGTTTTAGGCTGCCTTCAGATTGCCGGCAGACAGCTTGCCGCTGCGCTTGTCGGTCTCTTCCTCATAAGAGACCTTCTGGCCCTCGACCAGGTTTTGCATCCCGGCGCGCTCGACGGCCGAGATGTGAACGAACACATCCTTGCCGCCGTCGTTCGGCTCGATGAAGCCGTAGCCCTTGGTCTCGTTGAACCACTTTACGGTGCCGATGCTCATAGAAGTTCCTAGACGTCTCGGGCGCACCAAAGCGGGGCGCTCGCAGGCCAAACGGATGGCCCTCACGCGACGTTCCAAAGAGCGAAGCCCGCCGCGGCGGTGCCGGGCGGGCTGAGCCTCGTCAAGGCCATACGGGCCCGAACTGGTTTACATGCCGTGGCGCATCATGCCCCGACGATGCATGCGGTGGCGCATCATCGGCCGGCGCATCATACGACGATGCATCATCCGGCGCTCCATGCGGACATTCGTCACCAGCTCGGCGGGTGCGGCCACAGCGGCGGACGGGCCCATGGGTGCAGCGGAGGCGGACGTGGAGAGCGACGCTGCGCCGAGCGCGGCGAACAGGGCGGCGGCAATGATGGATGAGCGCAAGATGGTTCTCCTCGCATGCCGCCAGAAGCGACAGCCTTCTCCCGTCGGTCGACCGGAGAATGGGAGAACCAAGCTCAAGCTCGTTTCGATCCGTTCGATCGTGGACCCGTAAGCGCGTGGAATGCGCAGCCGGGCACTTCAGATATTCCTCCGGTCCAAAAGGCCGATCGGCGACGCTTCACCGACACCATGGCGCTGCTCCACACCAGCGCATAGGCGTGGGCGGTATCGAGCCCGTTGTGATGGGATCTCCGTCTCCCACCCGCCTCGCCACCTGATCCGGGGGCTGGTTGATCTGCATCAGCATGACGGCCGCAAAGCAGCAGAGGGCCAGCGACGTGATCCAGAGAAGGGCTCGTGCGGTCCGCTTGGTACGCTTCGACATGCCCGCGAAGGTGTCGGCCGGCGGTTAGCAGGCGCTTAATGGAACGCTGGAGGCGAAGCAGGCCGGTCCTCCGATCCGATCACGGCGGATGGGTGCGTCGTTCATCTCACCGGCCACCCGGTCCTGAGCCGGGCTTGCCGGGAAGGTGCCCGTGATCCGTTGCCAGCCGGTCGATCAGCAGAGGCGACCGGGCCGGCATACGTCTGCGTACCCGGTGTTGGTATAGTGCCGGCGAACAGGGAAGGCGCTGCCCGGCGCAGGCGGCCCTCTTGAGCCTCTCGGCGATCCGCCGGCTCGATCACGCCTTGAACGCTGTACGCGCCGAGGCCCTATATGTCGGGCATGATCACCTTCACGCCGAACCCGCATACGATACGGATCAACCCGTCCAAGTCGGAGCCAGGACGCTTCGACTGGACGATCATGAAGGATGATTTGGTCGTACGCCAATCGATCCGATCTTTCGGATCACAGGGGGCATCTGAGGCAAGTGCCGATACGGCATTTCGAGAGATAACAGCCCTTTGGCAGACTGCGCGGTAAGTCCAGGACGAGCTGAAAGTACCGATCGAGGCGCTCGGTTCACGACGGTACCTGCCGCCTGGACGCCCGCACGGTGGCGGCGACCGCTTTTGTTTGTCGCGACGTGCTCGCGGCACCGCGCAACGACGACCTCATGCGCGCCGCCCCACCATCGGCGTGCCGGCGGCCTCGATGCCCGCCAGGATCTTGCTCAATCTCAGCTGAAATCCTCAGGATCCTTTGGAGTTATTTTCTCTGTACCCGATTGCCTCCGCGAGGCGTTGTCCCTTCAGAACCAGCAAAATGAGGCGATCATGCGAGAAATCGCGCTGCCGTCCATGCCGGTGTACGTTGGTCTATGTCTTATGATCCTGGGAATGGAAGCGGAGCACTTGGCCTGTCGCCGATGGCGCATGGCACAGCATTCCAAGGAACTCGATATCCGGGTGGTGCTGGGCTTCAGCCTACCCCTGGCAGGGTTCCTCCTGATGTGGCTCGGACGTGCCTGATCTGAACTCGCTGCCGGATCACGGGATCGAACATGCAAGGAGCGTTTTATGCCTCAGCAACCGAGCCTCGCGGATCAGCGATCTCACAGGGCTGACGATGCTGGGCGTTCCCCTGCAGCCGAAAGGGATGCCGAAGCCGACGATACGTTGGCGCAAGCCCGTATCGAAAAACATCGTGAAGCCGCCAACCACGTTCGCATGACGGTCACCGGCAACGCTGCGAACGCCGAGAAGGGTGACAGCGGAAAGGACGATCAGTAAGGCATGTGCTTGAAGGCCCGACATCAAGCGTTCACCGGTCGTCGAAGCCAAAGCCTGCAAGTTGATGGCCACGGCTGCCAGGATCGAGGGCGGGAACATCCAGCGTCACGCCGTCCCGACATCGTGGCCTATGGAAGACCAAAGCGCTTCCAGGAGCTTCGACCGCTGGTCGGAAAAGCCGGAATTCATTTCAGTGATCCGGAGGATCGCCTCGTCGACCGCATCCAGTCCTCCGATGGCGTGAATGCTTTCACCGATTGCGCGAAGCTGCGCCGCGATCGTCGCCGAGGCCGACTCATTCAAGAACGGTGTGTGGCCCACTTCGGTATCGTCGAAGCGGTTCCACTCGATCTGTCGCAGAAGGGCATCGACAGCGCAGTCCTGATTGGTCGCGATGTGGTCCTGCTCCTGAATTGCCTGAGGCCTTCGACCGAAATTGTAGGGCTTTGGAGCGACCTTCCCCGCTCTTAAGGATCAGATGAATGGATGTCGTTCTCACACCGACAGGGCCGGCCGGCAAGGCATGGGATCTCAAAGATCGGCTGGGACGGAGCCTCGGCAAGATCACAAGGCCGAAGGATACCGACGATTTCCAGATCCAGCCGGATGAGGCGGGCCTTCTCGTGACTGTGAAACGCGCGCACGCCTCCCTCGACGCTGCGATGTCGGCCATCGCAAGCGTCGCCAATGGCGCGTGCACGCTGGACAGCCAGGATTGGGGTTAGGGCTCAAAGCGCGAGATACGCATGTTCGAGCCATGAGACGCGAAACATTTGAATGCAGCTCGGCTCGGCGCGGCCGTTCGTTCCGTCCCTTCGGCCAGCCTCGTTCCTGCTGGCGAGCTGATCCGGACGGTGATTTTCGTCCGGCTCCGCGCCTTCTCCTCACGGAACCGGCTGCCGGAACCACCTCCGATTTCGGAGATGAACTTCAGACCCGCACGCTCGAAGGCTCCTGGCATCGGTCGGCTCCGCGTTTCGCCCCGTGGACGATCTGCTGAGGCAGCGAAGGAAGCGGAAGGTCGTGCTCGTCCAGCAGGAAGGCTGCGCTGAGTAGCGCCCGGATATGTTGCTCGGGACTGGCCGACTCATGATCTGCGCGTCCAGCACCTGATCGGCGAGGAGGCCGGCAAGGCGGGAGACCTCGGACAGGCGTTCCCAGGGCTGCCGTCGTCGTCTCGACCGAAAGCGCCGAGCGCTTCGCCGCCACCGTCGCCCCGCTGGTCAACCGTGACGGCACCTTCGACCGCTCCGCCATCAAGCGCGCCGCGATCCGTTCGGCTCAGGCCCGCATGGAAGTGACTGGCGACGCCTGGGGCATGTGCATGTCCTATGCGCTCGCGGGCGCCCGGGCCGCCGCCAAGGTCCTCCCGCGCCGACCGCGCGCATCGCGGTCGGACCGATGGCCTCCGACCGGATCCGCTCCCCCGCCGTCCGCCTGCTGCACGCCCGGCAGGATCACGCGGCCTGCCTCCGCCTTGGGGCCTCCTACCGGCACCGGATCCGCGGCCGGCGAGACCGATCAGCGCGGGGCCCATGCCTGGGCGCTCGGCCTTGCCCGCCGCTGACGCCTCGTCGCTGCCGAACGGAGCGAGACGCGCGGATGGCCGACCTCGCCCGCCGCACCGTTTCTCGGTGCCTTCCTGGCTCTCGTAGCCGCACGGATGCCTGCCATCGCCTCTGACGGCGTGCAGCCGGTCGCGGCGGCCGAGCGCGCGGTGATCCCGTTCGCGCCTCTCCCTTGGGGCGGCCGGGGCAACAGTCTGGCTGCCGCTGGCGTGGCGTGGCTTGAGGTCATGGCGGGACGGTAAGGCAGGCGCGTTGGCGCTTCGCTCAGCGGCACAGCGGCAGCCCAACACCAAGCAGGCAGGGGCCGCCGACAATCGGGCAGCCCCCCATGCTCTCGAACGTGGCCTGCCGCGCGAGTCGCTGCGGAGCGACACTGGCGAATGTGGCTCCCGCCGAGAGGCAGATCAGGCTGAGAGCGAACATCGTGCTCTCACCGCTTCCTCGGCGCACCGGACACGGGCAGGACCATCGACCCGGCACGAAGCCGCCCGGCATCGATGTGTCGAGACCGCTAAGATCGCATCGCTCATCTGAGGGATGCGATCTTGGCTCTCGTGCCGGCGTCAGCCGAATGGCCGTATCGCGCCTCAGCGCTTGCCGTCGTGATCACCATCGCGCATCGCGCCAGTTGGCTCCTGGACATGAGCTTCGAGGAACCAGAGCTGCTTATCGACGCCGCGCGAGACCTCAGTGAAGAGGTCCGCCGTGCCGGCATCGCCCGCCTCGTCGGTGTCGTCGATGTTTTGGCGGACGGCGTTCGCATAGACCGCATAGCGATCGATCAGCGCCGCAAGATGGTCTGCGATCCGATAGGCGTCGAGCGGATACGGCGCGAGCTGCGAGCCAGCGGCCACCGCGGTCGCCGTGCCCCGCGCCGTGCCGCCGAGCTGCGTGATGCGCTCGGCAACCTTGTCGTTGTAATCGTCGAGTTCGGTACGGAACCCATCCAGCATCAGGTGGATGCCGATGAACTGCGGACCCTTCAGGTTCCAGTGGGCCTGCTTGACCGCCAGCGCCAAGTCGATGCCGTCCGCGAGCCGGGCGTTGAGCGCGTCGGTCGAGACCTGCTTCGCGTTGGACTTGGTGCCGTTCTGGGTCTCGTGGAGGCGCTGCCCCTGGGAGGCGTTCGTGTCGGCCATGGTAGGTCCCTTCAAGTTTCAGCAACAGCCGGAAGGCGCTCTGCAGCAGCCTAGGCGACAGCGTCTGGGATGCGCGCGATGAGCGCTCGCTCCCTTCAAGACCGCCATCGGGCGCCGGTTCCTCTGCAACGATCGAACGACGGTGCTGGGCACCGTGGGTGGCTAGAATTGCCGCGCTGCTCGGCGAGCGGGAGCCGGATGAAGAGGCAGAGCCTCGGGCGATCCTCGTGGGGCGACTTCAAGCCGAATGCGGGCTAAAGGCTGCATGCAGGCGCTGATGCGATTGCACGGCGCCTCAGCTGGCGGGCACAGGCTCGCCATCCCCCACCCTTACGGAGACCGGATTGAAAGAGCCCGAGCAAGGCAGTCCTGAAGCCATCTACGTCTCAGCCATGGTCGGAGAGATGATGCGTCGCGTCCTCGATGACGCCCTTCTCGACCTCGCCAAAGCGAAAGGGCCGAGCTACCTTGACACATTCCTTGAACGTGAACTCGCACGTTACAGCGACCTGTTCCGCGAGCGGGTGGACGACAGGCCCGAGACCACGGATGCGTTGCGAGCTTGGTTCCTCGTGGATGGACAGACAGCCCTACGGGAAGTTGTCGCTCGCGCTATGACCGCTGCGAACCGCGAGTAGCCAGTCTGAGATAGCGCCGCAGCCGATGCCGGATAGGGCGCACTCGGGAAGCGGGTTCCCATGAGGCTGGACCTGCTACAGCAGCTCCCGGGGCCTCACTCCGAAACGTCCCCCGGATGATTTCGCTTCACCGCTGCATGGGTCTTGCTTGCAAGGCTCCACCTCGCTGCGCTGGATCACCATGCTCGACCGCCGCTCCTTGATCCTCGCTGCCGGCGCGAGCGCGATCGCGACCAGCGTTTGCGCTCAGCCACGGTCCGAGCGCTTGCGGCTTTGGCCCAGCGCCCCACCGGGTGGGGGCGGCCCGATGGGGACCCAACAGGCCGAGATCGATGGGGCCGCCTTCAACATATCCGAGCCCCTGCTGGACATCTTCATTCCGCCCAAGCCGAACGGTGCCGCGGCACTCGTCGTCGGCGGCGGCGGTTATCGACGCATCGGCCTGGTCAAGGAGGCCTATCCGGCCGCAGGCTGGCTGACCGACATCGGGGTGACGGCCTTCGTCCTCACCTACCGCCTACCCAACGAGGGCTGGGCCGACGGCACCTTGGTTCCCCTGCAGGACGCGCAACGGGCCATGCGGACGATGCGCTCGCGGGCGGAGGCGATGGGGCTCGACCGGCAGCGGATGGGGGTCGTCGGCTTCTCGGCGGGCGGACATCTCGCCGGCACGCTCGCCATGCGTGCCGGCCTACGCACCTACGCGCCGGTGGACGAGATCGATCGGCAGCTGGCCCGTCCCGACTTCGCGGCCCTGATCTATCCGGTCGTCACGCTGGAGCCGCCTTACGACAACACGGGCACCCGGCGGAACCTCGTCGGCGAGCAGCCGAAGCCCGAAGCGCGGACCGCCTGGTCGCTCCAGACACAGTTGCGTCCGGGCTGCCCGCCGCTCTTCCTCGTGCAGACCGACGACGATCCCGTGATCAGTCCGGAGAACAGCCGCATCCTCGACACGGCCTGTCGGCACATGAGCGTCCCGGTCGAGTTCCACCGCTTCAGCAAGGGCGGCCATGGTTTCGGCATTGGGGAGCCGGGCACGCCCGCAAGTGTCTGGCCCACCCTGTGTCATGCGTGGCTCCAGACCCTCGACATGTTGGGTTGAAGGCTGAACGTCGCTTCCGGTGCGTTGATCTCAGCCAGATCAGGGGATCATCCGGGCACCGCGAGCCGCGAATGGTCGTCGGCTGCATCGGCGGGGCGAACGCGCTCAAGGGGCCCTGGGGGGAGCGGGTTTCTGTGACGCACCATGGTTTACTGGGACGCTCGGAACCCGCCTTGACCGTTCCGGTTGCAATGCCGTGCCCGACACCGCTTACCTGCCCCGCATATCCGCGTTTCTCAAGGCCGCAGGACCCGGTCTTGTCGTGATGCTCGCCGACACCGATGTCGGGAGCCTGATCACCGCCGCGCAGAGCGGAGCGCGTTGGGGCTATTCCCTGCTTCTGCTGCAACTCCTGCTCGTGCCGATCCTCTACATCGTTCAGGAACTCACCGTCCGCCTCGGCACGGCAACAGGGCGTGGTCACGGCGCGCTAATCCGAGAGCATTTCGGACCCGCTTGGGCCTGGATTTCATTTGGCGGTCTCGTCTTGGCCGGTATCGGAGCCATCGTCACCGAGTTCTCGGGGATCGCCGGCATCGGTGACCTTTTCGGTGTGCCGCGGATCGTCAGCCTTGGTTTACCGGTGGCGATCCTGCTGTGGCTGGTGTTCACCGGGGGCTACCGGCGTGTCGAGGTGGTAGCCATCGCCGTCGGCTTGTTCGAACTCGTGTTCATCGGACTCGCTATTGCGGCCAAACCTGACCCAGGCGAAATCCTGGCCTCGTTCGCGCACATACCGCTAAACGACGGCGGCTTCCGGGTTCTCATCGCAGCCAATATCGGCGCAGTCATCATGCCATGGATGATCTTCTACCAGCAGTCGGCGATCGTCGATAAGGGCCTTGGCTGGCAACACGCACGCGACTCGCGCCTGGATACCCTCGTCGGTGCGATCATCTCGCAATGCGTGATGGGGGCGATCCTGATCGCGGCGGCCGCCACCATCGGGAAGGGCGGCCGCGGAACAGCCCAAGGGCTCGATACGGTCGGCCAACTAGCAGATGCCTTCACACCGGCGCTGGGCCCATGGCTCGGACACGTCGCCTTTGGGGTCGGCATCATCGCAGCGGCGTTCGTGGCACTCAACGTCGTCGCACTGTCGCTCGCGTGGGGCTTCGGCGACCTGACGGGCCGGGCGCACTCCCTCACCCTGTCGCCGCGTCAGGCACCAGCCTTCTACGGCGCCTTCACTTTAGTTGTGGTCGCAGGTGCGATCGGAGTGCAGCTCGTACCGAACCTTGTAGCGCTCAACGTCGCCGTAGAAGTGATGAACGCGCTCCTGCTGCCGCTGGCCCTCGGCTTCCTCATCCTGCTCGCCACCCGTGCCCTGCCGCCAGACCGGCGGGTCGAGGGCACCTACAAATGGGTGGTCTACGTCGTATCCGGCCTCACGATCGCCTTCGCGATGGTTGGTGTCCTCGATGGGGTTGGGCTGCTCTAGGGCGGTTGCAACCCGATCTCGACGCGGAGTCAGGGCCGCGCCGTCCACTCGTCCGCCGTCAGTTCCGGGCCGGTGACGCAGAGCATGCCGTTCGTGACGATGCCGAAGCCATCGGCGATCCACGCCTGCCAGTCCTCGACGTGGATCGTAGGAGGTGCTTGCCGCGGCGAGATTGCCGGGCCGCGTGGACGGAATGGCGCCGAACGATCGTCCCGCGAATGAGAACGGGGCGCCGGCCCGGGAGCCGGGACTGTTCTCGACACGCAATCGCGCGATCGAGAGCACGTTGAGCACCATCCAAGGCGTCGCGGATCCGCCCGGCTCGGATCGGTATGCCAAAGCGGGCTCGCGCCGTGCGGGCGAGGGTTGCGACCTCGGGAGAGGCAGAGCCGGTCAGACGGTTTAGGAGCCCAGAAGCGGCGGCACCGGCGGCCGGAATGGCTGCATCGAAAGCCTCTCCTACCATTGCGCCCGTCAGCGCATTCCCCGCCACGTCGCCTGTCCGACACTACGCTCGCCGGATTTCAAGTCGCACCGGGACGCGTCAGGGTCCGCCGTGACCTGACGCCGTTATGGTCTCCGCGCCTTGAACCTGCTGTCGGTCTCGTAGGTCGCCACGGCCTCGGCTGGGATGCGGTACAGCTTCCCGCCCTACTCATGCATTGCCGGCGATGCGGCAGCAGCAGATGGGGCATTGGAAAGCGGCGGATCGGACTACAGCGCAGCGGTGAGCGGGGATAACCTTTGAAGCCCGGCAAAAGCTATACCACACCTATTGCGTTCGATCCGACTTCGGATAGAATAGAATTCGTTCCAGTCCATCTAGAATTAAACAACTCAAGCGCGCCTTTAAAGGCGCGCTTTTTTGTTTCTTGCCCCGATTTTTAGACGGTCGGGTTCGGAAAACGACAAACGCCCCAGGAGGTTTCTCCTGGGGCGTTGTTTGATTGACCGACCCATCCAACCGAACCGCGGCTCTGGGCGAGCCGCGGCGGATCCGGCAGGTCCTAGTACGAGCCGAACTTGTAGTTCAGGCCGGCGCGCACGACGGCGAACTCGGTGCTGTTGTTGCGGTTCAGGCCGCTCTGCACGACGGTCACGCCCGGCGAGGTCAGGGTCACGGTGCCGGTCGAGTTGGAGG
>NZ_JAKSXU010000059.1:0-856 GCF_022829325.1 Methylobacterium sp. J-092
CAGGCTGCCGATTTGCCCGTCAAGAAGGCCGCCCCCATCGAGTACGTCCGCGTCTGCTCCGCCTACGGCGCCGGCTTCTTCTACATTCCCGGCACCGACACCTGCCTCCGCCTTTCGGGTCGCGCCCGCTTCGACGCTGCCTACCAGCCGTCGTACTCGCGCCAGAACGGCTCGAACAACGGTGACAGCACCGGCTACCGCACCCGCCTGCGCATCAACCTCGACGCCCGCACCCAGACCGCCTACGGCACCCTTCGCGCGTTCGTGCGCCTGGAAGCCGGCAGCGGTTCCGGCTATTCCGGTCTCGGCACCTCGGGCACGACTCAGCGGATCGGCAACGCCTACCCGGGCCTCGGCATCGACAGCTTCGGCCGGCTGCAGCAGTACGTGAACGCCGACAAGGCCTTCATCCAGTTCGCTGGCTTCACCGCCGGTCGCGCCTCGTCGTTCTTCGACTTCTACGCTCACGACTTCGAGCTGGCCGGCGCCACCGCCGGCTCCGACGTGTCCTCGACCAACCTGCTGGCCTACACCGCGACGCTGGGCAACGGCTTCTCGGCGACGATCTCGGCTGAAGACCCGACCTTCCGCCGCACGCCGATCTTCTCGCCGACGACTAACGCCTCGAACGTGACGCTCAACACGGCCGCCGCCGCGTTCGGGCAGACCAACTCGCCGATCCCGGTCTTCATCGGCTACACTGGCGCGAACCCGACCCGCTACAGCTTCGTCGATGGCATCGAGCGCAACCGGATGCCCGACTTCGTCGGCGCCCTGCGCTACGATGCGGCCTGGGGCTCCGCCCAGCTCACCGCCGCGGTGCACGAGCTGAACGTCGGCAACGTCGCCAACGGCG
>NZ_JAKSXU010000085.1:0-903 GCF_022829325.1 Methylobacterium sp. J-092
TTCGATTTTTGACCGTCGTCGCACGGCGGCCGATGTTGTAGCCGAAATGGTTGTCGGCGGCATAGCCCGTCAGGTGCTGGCCTTCGAGTCTGTTCTTTTTGTAGAAGATGTGGCGGTCGCCCATCTCTACACCACGACGGACACTCTTTCCCTACTGCACGCTCTTCCGATCCGCACCCGTACCGAACTGTCCCGTGAGGGTGATGTCCTGCGTCTGGCCTGCCGCATGCGACGCGCTGGTGGTGAGTGTGCCGCCGATCTGATGGCCGTCCACCAGCACCTGGAAGTGCGGATTGCCCTGGTAGCTGTCACCCGACACGCGGAAGACGAGGGTGTCGAGTATAGCAGGGGACGGCACTGGGGCGGCCACCGTGTAGGCGGCGCTGGTCGCAGCACCCGCGTTGCCGGCGGCGTCGACGACGCTCACCGTCACCGTCCCGGCGCCGATCGGGGTGGCGACAGCGGCGGTAAAGCTGGTGCCGCTGACGCTGGCCAGGGTGTCGACACCGTTGAGGCTGACCACGACCTGGTCGCCCGCGCCGAGTGCCGCGCTGAGCGTACCCGTGACCGGCATGGTCGCCGATTGCGCCTCGGTGGCGTCGATGATCCCGTCGCCGGCGACGTGGACGAGGCTCGCCTTGGCGAGCGGCGCGACGGTATCGGCCACGATGGTCGTGCCGGTGACTGACCTGGTGGTTCCATCCGAACCTGTGACCACGAGGCTGGACCCAACCGAGCCGTTGAAGCCCGACAGGTCGACTGCACCCAGGCCGTTGGCTGCGATCGTCGCCGTCTTGACGTAGGTCCCGTCCGTGAAGGTGGCGACCGCCGTCTCGGTCAGGCCGAGGCTGGCG
This sequence comes from Methylobacterium sp. J-092, assembly GCF_022829325.1. Lineage (NCBI taxonomy): Bacteria > Pseudomonadati > Pseudomonadota > Alphaproteobacteria > Hyphomicrobiales > Methylobacteriaceae > Methylobacterium > Methylobacterium sp. J-092. The sequence continues at coordinate 855 of NZ_JAKSXU010000085.1, forward strand.
ACGCGGAAAGCTACAGCCTTCGCTTCGACAGCGTTGACGACGTGGTCGG
>NZ_JAKSXU010000088.1:0-3591 GCF_022829325.1 Methylobacterium sp. J-092
GCCGTCTCCGCGACCGTCTGAGCGGCCGCCTGGCGCAAGCCGGCTACTGCTGGGGTCGCAAAGGCCAAACCGACGAGAAGAAGCAGTGGCACGCCTGCCAGCCGGACTCGATCTATGAGGACGATATCGAGGCGGTGCAGCGCTGAAGCCTTTCCACTCCAGGCAACACCCGCGGCCGGCAAGGCAGCTGGGGTTCATGCTGCGCCTTTGATCCAGGATTTGCCAATGCCCTACACCCTCAAACGCCTCGCCCCTGGTAGCTTCGATCTTATCCTCGACGGCGAAGTGGTCGGCAGCTTGGTCCGCGATGTGTCGCGGGACGGGTACGAAGGCGATTGGACAGCCGAACCACTCGCCGACAGCCCGCCCTTTCCGGCGCCTTTCACGAGCGAGGCGCAAAAGTTCCCGAACCTGAAAGCAGCGGCGGACTGGCTCGACGCGGACGTGCCTGATCTCTGATACACCCCGTGCTCGGCAAGGCGAAGCGGTCGTAGTGAGGTGAGTATGCTGGGTCGACGATCGAAGCGCAGGCTGCCCCACAGCCTGACCCAGCACCTTTCAGATCCGAAGATCGTTGTCTTCAGCCCCCGAACGACCAAGCGGCGTAGCACCCCCTCTGCGTCTGGGTCGCCGCGGAAGTTCGGCATATCGGCCGTGACCCTCATCGTCCTCGTGCTGGCCGGCGGGTACCTGCTTCACGCGTGGTAGGGGATCAAGCCAGGCTCGAGGCGACCAGGGCTACGTGCGGCACCGTGAGTACCCTGAGGGTGCGAACTGAAGGAACGACCGATGGCCGACATCCCTGATCAGGAGATCGAGACCTCTCCGCTCGGCGGCATCGTCACCCGCGATGGCGTCATGGTGCAGGTTCACATCTACCGATTTGCCGGCAGTGACGATGAATGGACCCTTGAGGTGGTCGATCACGAAGGCGGGCACACGACCTGGACTGATACCTTCGCGAACGATGAGGACGCCTTCAAGGCTTTCGAGCAGGCGGTCGCTAAGGACGGGATCCGCTCGTTCGTTAAGCAGCAGGTGGAGCATTGATCGAGCGCGTGCAGCGGAAGCGCTATCGCGAGTGAATGGGCAACGCCTCGCCATAGGAATTGACGGCTTCCTCTTGGCCTACGTGACGAGCACAGTGCTTATCGCGAACGGCTTCGACAATGCGCTTATGATAGTCTTCGCGTCTGGGATTGTCGCATCCGTCGCGCTCATGGCCTTCTAGATCCGAGCCGATCACAAGCGGTGATCCGAGCGAGCCCGGAAGGGTCGGACTTCTATCGATCAGTGTGACGCAGCCTTCCAATCTCAGGGAACACCCGCTGTCTGAAAATCAGAGCAAAAAGTGGAAGCAAGCCGGAGCGGCTTTCGCTAGCCGGCAGAGCCAACCCATCTCCATGCCTGCCGAAGGGCCGCCGGTGAACGTGGCTGAGACCAACCTGGCTCGGTAAAGGGCGGCTCGCTTATCGAGGGATGCGGCGCAAGCGTCGCCTCGGAAGCGGTAAGGCATCCTCCTTTTGGAGGTGAATGGCGAGGTGCAGGCGCCATCACAAATGTCGTAAATTGTGCGCAGCTTGGGTAGTCCAATGAACGAGTCCGCAGCCTCAACAAGCTTTTATTAACCATAAGGCAGCAGCGTCATCGGCGGGTGTGCGCCGTTGATCGTATGCGGCGCAGTGACCCGCAGCTCTCGGAGCTTCGAGGATGCGCCTTCCGGTTGTCGTGCTGATCGCGGTCCAATTTATCGCCAGTCCAGCCATATCCCAAAAGCGGGTCGCTGCTATCTACCCACAACCGCCCCTTAAATCAGTTGAAAGCCTGCCAGAGATCTCAGTCTCCACCGCTGCGCTCCCGAATATCGAAGCGGCGAATAGAGCGGCGCGGATCAAGATGGAGAAGTTCGATTTGGCCATAGCAGGCCGTGATCTGCGCGTCCTGCGATCTGTGTGCGTCGGGTGTCGGACGACGGCAAATTGGGCAGCTCATAGCATCAAAGCCAGAGCAGAAGGACCTGAGTTCCCCATCGCAGATCCGGCTGCTGCCCCTGATCAATAGTAGTACCGCCAACTAGGCGGTGGGGATCTTACGAAAGTGAAGTTTTCTATGCATACTGCGTATTTTGAGCAGTGTGAACGGTTTTGCCCGGTCTGGCGTTTAGAAGAGTAGCGCGCATAAGCTTCGCTATAAAACACTTCACACGGACGGTAGAAGCAATGGTTCCGCTCAGGGCCGATCGGTGACCAGTAGGAGCATCGAGACGGTGGCTCTGCCAGAGTTAAGCGTCACGACAGAAGCTCGGCGCCCTCGGGAAATTCATATCAAGGAATTCAGGTGGGATCCGCGCGTCTGCATCGGCTGCTGAACGACCTATCGGCAAAAATGGTGCTGGCTTCCGGCGTACAGGCAGTGAGCTTACCTTCCGGGGGTGGAAGCCTCGACAACCCCACTTGTCGCCCTCGCCTTCGTCGTAACGGCTGACCTTTATCTTGAGAGCACGCTTTTGGCCATTGTGCCATTTGGGCCGAGTAAGCCATAAATCTCAGAGCACCAGTTTTCGCCGCCGTTCCGAGTGTATGCCTGCCGAACCTCGCTAGACCATTTGCGGAGTTTGTCTTCGATCAGCGGCTCTTCAGTGCTGGAAATAGCGCTATCCATCCTTAAGGTAGTTAGGCGCCCCGCGTTCACGCGAAATCCTGGGCACCTGCTCTCTGCAAAGATTGACGCTGCCGCCACCATTGCATAGTGGTCTAAATCTTCAGCGTGATCCCTGGCGACCACCGGTTGACTCAAACCTATTAGGCATCCCGGGAGCAAGTAAAAGAATTTTTTGGTGGATATTTTCAAGGTTCGACAGCCGATTAAGTCAGATCAAAAGTTGAGTTGCCGATAATATCCCGAGATCGGTAGATCCTACTATTCTCCCTAGGGCGGTGTGCTTGAAATTCACAAAAACCACCGGCCACGCTCCAGGATGGAAGCCGCCAACTCTCGCTGTTTTCGACCACCGTGCGAGTGGGTCAGAGCAACGCCTTCGCAACGCACCCTAAACGCGAGACTGCCGTTGGGCGGCGGATCCCGTCAATCCCTGAGCCATCCGAACGCATCACGTCGCCGCCTCGGGCTGCGCAGGCGCATTGCCAAGGTCGTAAAAGCCGTCGTTCTTGGTTGCGTCGCCCTTGCGCTGCTCCCAGGCCAGCGTGTTGATCAGTCGAGCGTCGACCCATGATGCGGACCTCGGTGCCCTCAACGCGCCTCGACAACCCCATCCCTGGGGCTATCCTGCTTGCATGCGCACAGTCCTGATCGCCCTCGCTCTCGTCGCTATGGCCGGAGGTGCCAGCGCACAGCAGCAGATGCCGACCGTCCCGGAGCTGCTGACGGCTGAAAGTAAGGCCTCGCAGGCGTGTGAGGGCTCAGGAGATGCTGACGTCGCCCGAGAGCAATGCCGTCTCCGCGACCGTCTGAGCGGCCGCCTGGCGCAAGCCGGCTACTGCTGGGGTCGCAAAGGCCAAACCGACGAGAAGAAGCAGTGGCACGCCTGCCAGCCGGACTCGATCTATGAGGACGATATCGAGGCGGTGCAGC
>NZ_JAKSXU010000089.1:0-692 GCF_022829325.1 Methylobacterium sp. J-092
AGCGCTTCGAAGCCCAGGATGGTGTCGTCGGCGAGCGCCATAATGGGCTGGTACGCGAGATGGAACTGACCCTCGGCCAGTGCGAACCGGATGTCGTTCTCAAGGAGATGCCGGTTGGCGACGGCCTCGATCATCCCAGGGCTGTAGCGCGCTGCACGACCTCGACCCTGCCGCTTGGCCTCGTACAACGCGATGTCCGTACGCTGCATCAGATCTGTCGGGCTCATTCCTTCATCGATGTCACACACGCCGATGCTGCAGCCGATGACGACGGTCAGATCGTCGAACGCGTACGGCTTCTCGATCGCGATGACGATGCGCTCGGCCAAGCTCATAGCAGCCTCGGCGTCCATACGAGCGATCAACGCCATTTCGTCACCGCCCAGGCGAGCGACGAAAGCGGTCTCCCCCACCAGCTCGGACAGCCGTGATGCCACGCTGACAAGAAGGCGATCGCCGATCCCGTGACCGAAGGTGTCGTTGACGGCCTTGAACCGGTCGAGGTCGATCAGCAACAGCGTGGAGGGCTGCTCACCCTCATGCGCTTGCGCCAGACGTTCGATCAGCGACCGGCGGTTGGCTAAGCCTGTCAGCGGATCGTGATAGGCGAGCAGACTGATTTCGCGCTGCGCCTGTTTTGCTTGCGTGATGTCGTCGAAGGTGAGCACCGCACCATCCTCGATGGGCTGGCA
>NZ_JAKSXU010000099.1:0-42662 GCF_022829325.1 Methylobacterium sp. J-092
CCCCTTCCACAGGCCAGCAGCCCACGGGACGGAACTGTCAAAGCCGGCCCAGCTGTCATTGTTCAGGAAGTGGAGGACGTTGCTGGGGGTGTTGCCAGCCCAGTTCGTGTAGGATGCTAAAACCGAAGGATCATCGCCGACATAAACACCGGTCTGAGTCACTGAAAAGCCCCGTATCCAAAGACCTGCTATTGATCGCTCGCGGTGATCATCATCGCTGCAGTGGGAAAGGATACGAGCGATTCGTCTAGTAAATATAAACAGGTTCCAGAAAACTCGTCTGAAATTAGAATAATAGTTAAGATACTTCTGCTAGTTTTACTAAGATATGAGGTCGTTTTCCGAGATGCTTCATGAAGTTTGTGCAGCTTGGACCACAATAATAAGTTGCTTGCTTCAAGCTCTAATTTTGGTCCATTCATCTGTCACTGATAAGCGCTTCGTCCTTCTGTGGATAAAACGACGGTTTTTCGTATAGAATTGTTGGCGAAGAACATAATTTAGGTTGGTAGCTTTTGCTCATTCACCACCGCTAGATGCTTGGTCCCTCTATGTGGCGTCAGATGTAACGCCATACGGCGGGACCAAACATCTAGGAGCCCGTCCGAGTAATGCTCTCGACGGCGAGGTCAGAGGGTGATTCACTCGGCTCACGGCCAAGGTGTTTCGCTCCTGCCCGGGATCCAGAGCCGCCGACGGCGCATGACGACCAACGCCCTGCGGTTCTGGATCCCGGGCTCTGCTGCGCAGCCCCGGGATGACGGGGTGGCGCGGATCCAAGCGCGATCGATACGGCTCCGATGCGAGGCATGAACACCGTGGCCCGCAAAGGGGGGAGGAAAGGGCGGGTCGCATGCGATGGACCGTCCTGTTCGCCGCCCTCCTCCTTGCCCAGCCCGCCCGCGCCGAGGTCGAGCCGGGCGACCTCACCCTCACGGTCACGCCCGAATTGAACGGCAACGCCGCGCCGTTCGTGCGCGAGATGGTGCTGCTGCGCATCCACGGGGTCTACAAGCAGCAGATCCTGCTCGAGGAGGTGATCCAGCCGACGCTGGCCAACTTCAGCTGGAGCCAGCTCGGCCGCGACCGCTGGAGCAGGACCAAGCTGAAGGACGGCCAGAGCGCCATCGCCTTCGACCGGGTGATCGCGGTGTTCCCGCACCATGCCGGCGACTTCACGATCGAGCCGTTCGACCACCGCCTGACGATCAACGACGACGGCCAGCGCCGGGTGATCGACGTGCGCTCCGGCCCGGTCGCGCTGCCGGTCGCGACCTGGACCAAGGAGGGCGGCGGCCCGGACGCCAAGGAGCCGTGGTGGCTGCCGGCCAAGGACGTGACGATCACCGATTCCTGGTCGCCCGACCCGGAGACGGTGAAGCTCGGCGACACCACCCGGCGCATCGTGACGGTGGAGGCGCAGGGCATGGTCGCCGAGGGGCTGCCGCCGCGCCCGGTGATGCGCACCCGCGGCATCCTCACCTTCGCCGGCCCGGTCACCCGCGAGACCCTGATCACCCCCGCCGGCCCGGTGGCGCGCGCCACCTACCAGTGGGACGTGAAGGCCGGCGTGCCCGAGATCATCCCCCTCGACGCGATCGTCATCCCGTGGTTCGACACGGTGTCGCGCACGATGCGCGAGGCCGAGATCCCCGCCCGCCAGATCGGCGGCGGCCTGCCCGACCGGGAAGGCGACCTCGCCCCCCCGCTCGCCACCGCGCCGTGGGTCGCGGCCGCCGCCGGGCTCGCCGCCTTCGGCCTCGGGCTGGCGCTGATCGGGTTCGGGACGGGCGCCGGGCGCCTGCGGCTGCCGCGCGGCGCCCGGGCGGCCCTGCGCCGCGCGGCGGCCGCGAACGACGCCGCCGCCTTCCGCGCCGCGACGCTCTCGGCCGAGCCCGACCTCGCCCGGGCCTGGCGCGCCGACCCCGATACCGCCGCAGGCCTCGCGGGCCTCGACCGCGCGCTCTACGCGCCGGGCGGTGCCGCGGCGCCGGACCTCCGGGCGCTCGCCCGCCGGCTGTCGCGCCCCGTCCGCCTGCGGGGCGCGGGCCCGGTCGCGGCCGACCGGCTCCATCCGCTCGACGGCCCCTTGAACGGCCCCTTGAACGGCCCCCTCGATCGCCCGCTCGGCCGCTGACGCCCGGCGCCGGGCCCTCCTCAGTCGACCGCGATGGCGACGAGGGAGAACAGCCCGGCGAGCAGCAGGTTGGCGACGAGCACGAGGGCGATGACGGTCATGGACATCTTGTCGGTTGGGGCGGCCGGTCCGGCGCGCCGCCGTCCATAGCCCGGGCGCCCGGGCGCTGTCCGCGGGGCCGCCGGCGAAGCGCGAAAAGTCCCGCCGGCGATGCAGGCCGGCCACGTCACCGCGGAGCCGCACGCAAGCGCCGACGGCGCGTTCGAACGTGCACGCCTTGCGTGTGCAACGCTTTCCCCACACCATCGTTAACGATCGGTTCGCGAACGGGGTGCGGCATGACGATGACAGCGATCGGCGGGGCCCTGACGGCGGCGTCCGGCTTCTTCGGCCTCGGCGGCCGCCTGCGCGCCGACGCGCCCGCGGCCCGCCCGGCGGCCGACGACGCCTTCGCCCCGCAGGCCGACGGCCCCGCCCCCGGCGATCCCTGGTTCGAGGCCGTGGCCGAAGCGCTGGCCGAGGCGGGATACCTCGACAGCTAGGGCGTCCGCGGCCCCGCGGTTCCTCCGCGTCCATGCATGCCTGGACGGGATCGCGGCTGCGCCGTCGCCTGTCCGTCATCGCCTCGCAGGCGCGGCACCGTTCGGCCCGAGACGCTAAAACGTTCGTTCTAAGAAACGGGCTGGTCACCGCAAATATCTTCTTCGGATGGGACGGTTCGGAGAAGATCCGGTTTTTCGCGTGTGAAATACCAGCGGGCTCGGCAAGCGATGGCGCATCGAAGCGCCGTGTTCCGGTCGTGCAACGCCGCTCGACCAGTTGACAACGTTCTGTAAAAAGAACGAAAACCCGGTCTCTTCGTAAGGGATACGGGCCGAGGCCGGCGCGCATCCCGCGGTGATGACCGGAGGATCGGCGTGAGCGAGCGGCACGGAACACGGCGGACGGGGCGGATCGGGCGGCGGGCGGCCTTGGCGGGGCTGTGCCTGGCCGGCGGCCTGCTCACGGTGGTCGGCGCGCACGCCGAGACGGCCCTGCTCAACGTCTCGTACGATCCGACGCGCGAGCTCTACCGCGACATCAACGCGGCCTTCGCCGAGGACTGGAAGGCCAGGACCGGCGAGACCGTGACGGTGCGCGCCTCGCATGGCGGCTCGGGCTCGCAGGCCCGCACGGTGATCGACGGGGTCGACGCCGACGTGGTGACGCTCGGCATCCCCTCCGACATCGACGCGATCGCCAAGCTCACCAAGCGCATCCCCGAGGATTGGCGCGGCAAGCAGCCGAATGCCGGCCTGCCCTACACCTCGACGGTGGTGTTCCTCGTGCGCAAGGGCAACCCGAAGGGCGTCAAGGACTGGGGCGACCTCGCCAAGCCCGACATCAAGGTCATCACCCCGAACCCCAAGACCTCGGCCGGCGGGCGCTGGAACTTCCTCGCCGCCTGGGGCTACGCCTACAACCAGGACAAGGACGCGGCCAAGGCCGACGCCTTCGTCGGCACCGTCTACAAGAACGTGCCGGTGCTCGACACCGGCGCCCGCGGCTCCACCGTCACCTTCGCCCAGCGGGGCCTGGGCGACGTGCTGCCGACCTGGGAGAACGAGGCCTACCTCGTGCTCCAGGAGTTCGGCGCCGACAAGTTCGACATCGTCGTGCCGCCGACCTCGATCTACGCCGAGCCGCCGGTGGCGCTGGTCGACGCCAACGTCGACCGCAAGGGCACCCGCAAGCAGGCCGAGGCCTACCTGGCCTTCCTCTACACCGACAAGGCGCAGGCGATCTTCGCCAAGCACCATTACCGCCCCTTCAAGCCCGCCGCGGCGGCCGAGGCCGACCTCAAGCAGCTGCCGGACATCAAGCTGTTCAAGATCGAGGATCTCCAGGGCAACTGGGACGAGATCCAGAAGCGGAACTTCGACACCGGCGGCCTGTTCGACCAGCTGAGCCGCCAGGGGCGGTAGCGCCGACCGACCCCCTCTCCCCATCCGCGCAGCCGATCCCGGGCAGGCCCGAGGTCGCCGGGAGAAGGGACCCGCGATCGGGCCGGCCGCGTCGACCGATCCGAACGTTTCTCGAGAGACTTCCCATGGTCGCCCCACCCCGCCCGAAGCGGCGCTTCCGACAAGCCAGCGTGATCCCCGGCTTCGGGCTCACCTTCGGCTACACGCTGACCTGCCTCGGGCTGGTGGTGCTGCTGCCGCTGGCCGCCCTCGTCGCCAAGGCCTCGGGCCTCGGCCTCTCGGGAATCTGGTACGTCGCCACCGACCCGCGCGTGGCCAGCGCCCTTAGGATCAGCTTCGGCGTGTCGCTGCTCGCCGCGCTCACCGCCTCGGTGTTCGGCTTCCTCGTCGCCTGGGTGCTGACCCGCTACCGCTTCCCGGGCCGCAAGCTCGTCGACGCCGTGGTCGACCTGCCCTTCGCCCTGCCGACCGCGGTGGCGGGCATCGCGCTGGCCTCGCTCTATGCCCCGAACGGCCTCGTCGGCGCGCAGCTGGCGCGGCTCGGCATCCAGGCGGCCTACACGCCGGTCGGCATCTTCATCGCCATGGTGTTCATCGGCCTGCCGTTCGCCGTGCGCACCGTGCAGCCGCTGATCGCCGAGATCGACAAGGAGGTCGAGGAGGCCTCCGCGACGCTGGGCGCCACCCGGTGGACGACGCTGATCAAGGTGGTGCTGCCGCCGCTGATCCCGGCGGTGCTCACCGGCTTCGCGCTGGCCTTCGCCCGCGGCGTCGGCGAGTACGGCTCGATCATCTTCATCGCCGGCAACCTGCCCTACGTCTCCGAGATCGCGCCGCTGCTGATCGTCATCAAGCTCTCGGAGTTCGATTACGGGGGCGCGGCCGCCATCGCCACAATCATGCTCGGGATCTCGTTCCTGACCCTGCTGGCGATCAACCTGATCCAGGCCTGGAGCCGCCGGAGGTTCGGTTATGTCTGATCTGAGCCTGACGGCCGCGCCGGCGCAGGAGGAGGCCGCCAGCGAGGGCCGCCTCCTGCGCGGGCTGCTGATCGGCACCGCGGTGGTGTTCCTGGCGCTGTTCCTGGTGCTGCCGCTGTTCACGGTGTTCGCCCAGGCGCTCTCCCGCGGCGTGGGCGCCTATCTCGAGGCCTTCTCCGAGCCCGACGCCTGGACCGCGATCCGCCTGACGCTGACGGTGGCGGCGATCGCCGTGCCGTTCAACCTCGTCTTCGGGGTCGCGGCCGCCTGGGCCATCGCCAAGTTCGAGTTTCCCGGCAAGAGCCTGCTGATCACGCTGATCGACCTGCCGTTCTCGGTCTCGCCGGTGGTCTCGGGGCTGATCTACGTGCTGCTGTTCGGGAGCCGCGGCCTGTTCGGCGGCTGGCTGCAGGACCACGGCATCCAGATCCTGTTCGCGCTGCCCGGCATCGTGCTGGCGACGGTGTTCGTCACCTTCCCGTTCGTCGCCCGCGAGCTGATCCCGCTGATGCAGGAGCAGGGCAACGCCGAGGAGGAGGCGGCGCTGACGCTCGGCGCCACCGGCCTCCACACCTTCCGCACGGTGACGCTCCCCAACATCCGCTGGGGCCTGCTCTACAGCGTGCTTCTCTGCAACGCCCGCGCCATGGGCGAGTTCGGCGCGGTCTCGGTGGTGTCCGGGCATATCCGCGGCCTGACCAACACCATCCCGCTCCACGTGGAGATCCTCTACAATGAGTACAATTTCGTCGCCGCCTTCGCCGTCGCTTCGCTCCTTGCCGGACTCGCCCTTGTCACCCTCGCCCTCAAATCCCTCCTCGAATGGCGCTACGGGGCGGAGCTCGGGTCGCGGGCACGGCATTAACGCGAACTCGACCGCGATCCGCGTCGAGGGCCTGTCGAAGACCTTCGACACGGCCGCCGTGCTGCACGACTTCAACCTCGACGTGCGCGCGGGCGAGCTGCTCGGCCTGCTCGGCCCCTCGGGCTCGGGCAAGACGACGCTGCTGCGCATCATCGCCGGGCTCGACACGCCGGACCGCGGCCGCATCCTGTTCGGCGGCGACGACGCCACCTTCCTGCCGGTGCAGCAGCGCGCGGTCGGGTTCGTGTTCCAGCACTACGCGCTGTTCAAGCACATGAGCGTGGCCGACAACATCGCCTACGGGCTGAACGCGCGAAAGCGCGCGGAGCGGCCGCCGGCGCCGGAGATCAAGCGCCGCGTCGGCGAGCTGCTCGACCTGATCCGGCTGTCGGGCTTCGCCGACCGCTATCCCTCGCAGCTCTCGGGCGGCCAGCGCCAGCGCATCGCGCTCGCTCGCGCGCTCGCCGTCGAGCCGCGCGTCCTGCTCCTCGACGAGCCGTTCGGGGCGCTCGACGCGCAGGTCCGCAAGGACTTGCGCCGCTGGCTGCGCGAGATCCACGACCGCACCGGCCAGACCACGATCTTCGTCACCCACGACCAGGACGAGGCGCTGGAGCTCTCCGACCGCGTCGCCGTGCTCGACAAGGGGCGGCTCGAGCAGGTCGGCACCCCGGACGAGGTCCAGGAGAACCCGGCCTCGGCCACCGTGCTGCGCTTCCTCGGCGACGCCATCGAGGTCGAGGCGATCGCCGAGGGCGGCCGGGTCCGCGTCGACGGCAAGCCGACCCCGGTCGCCGCGCCCGCCGGCCTCATCGGCCCGGTGAAGCTGTTCGTGCGGCCCTGGCAGCTCCAGCTGGTGGAGCCCGCCACCGCCCACCTCACCGGCACCGTCCGCTCGTCCTACCGCAGCCAGGGCCGCCAGCGCATCGAGGTCGGCCGCCCCGACGGCGGCCTGCTGATCGTCGAGGATTCCGACGGCGAGCGCTACGCCGCCGGCCGCGAGGTCGGCCTGCGGATCAACGGGGGGTACGTGTTCGGGTAAGCTTCCTCCACGAGGGCGTCGGGCTCACGCATCTCTGCCTGACGGTACCGGATGGCTCGTCGGAAGCGGCGCCTGGCCCCTGTCGCGAACAAGCGATCGAATTCGCGCCTCGTTGCCCGCGCTTGCGCCTCCGATCATCCGTGCACGGCGGCGATCGGTCGGCAGATCGATGCGATTTCAGCGAACCGCTTGCCCCGAGGCGTCCGACATCGCGCGATCGGAGCGGCACGGCCACCCCTCACGCCGTGGTCCCGTCCCGGCGGCGGAGCACCGAGTGCTTGCGGCTGTAGAAGAAGTAGATCGCGAAGCCGATCGCCATCCACACGACGAGCCGCAGCCAGGTGTCGAGGGGCAGGCCCGCCATCAGGAACAGGCAGGACAGGATGCCGAGGATCGGCACCGTCGGCACGCCCGGCACGCGGAACGGCCGGTACATCTCCTTGTCCGAGCGGCGCAGGTAGATCACCGAGCCGCAGACCAGGATGAAGGCGGCGAGCGTGCCGATGCTGACCATCTCGCCGAGGATCCCGATCGGCACCAGCGCCGCCACGATCGCCACCGCCGCGCCGATCAGGATCTGGCTGCGATAGGGCGTCTGGTAGGTCGGGTGCACGTGGGCGAACAGGCGCGGCAGAAGCCCGTCGTTGGCCATGGTGTAGAAGATCCGGCTCTGGCCGTAGAGCAGCACCAGGATCACGGTGGTGAGCCCGGTGAGCGCCCCGAGCTTGATCAGCGCCGAGAACCAGGCGATGCCGATCACGTCGACGCCCTTGGCGATCGGGTCGGGGACGTTGAGGTCCTTGTAGGGCACCACGCCGGTGAGCACCGCGGCGACCAGCACGTAGAGCACCGTGCAGATCGCGAGCGAGCCGAGGATGCCGATCGGCATGTCGCGCTGGGGCGATTTCGCCTCCTGCGCGGCGGTGGAGACCGCGTCGAAGCCGATGAAGGCGAAGAACACCACGCCCGCGCCGCGCAGCACGCCGCTCCACCCGAAATGGCCGAAGCTGCCGTCGTTGTCGGGAATGAACGGGGTCCAGTTGGCCTGCTTGATGTAGCCGTAGCCGAGCACGATGAAGGCCAGCACCACGGTGAGCTTCACCGCCACCATGACGTTGTTGAGCCGGGCCGATTCCTTGGTGCCGCGCACCAGCATCAGCGTGAGCAGCCCGACGATCAGCACCGCCGGCAGGTTCATCAGCGCGGTGGCGTCCGACCCGTCGGCGAGCTTCACCGCGGTGCCGGGCGCGGCGGTGAAGCGGGGCGGGATGACGAGCCCGACATCCTTGAGCAGGCTGACGACGTAGCCGGACCAGCCCACCGCCACGGTGGCCGCGCCCATGGCGTATTCGAGGATCAGGTCCCAGCCGATGATCCAGGCGAAGAACTCGCCCAGCGTCGCGTAGGTGTAGGTGTAGCTCGATCCCGCCACGGGGATGAGCGCGGCCATCTCGGCGTAGCACAGGCCGACGAAGGCGCAGGCGATGCCGCCGGCGACGAAGGACAGCATGATCCCCGGCCCGGCATATTGCGCGGCCGCCGTGCCGGTGAGCACGAAGATGCCCGCGCCGATCACCGCGCCGATGCCCATCGCGATGATCGAGAACAGGCCGAGCGATTTCGAGAGCTGATGCCCGTCGCTCTCGCCCCCGGCGAGGATGTCTTCGACGGTCTTGCGCCCCGTCAGGCCGGAGGGTTGATCCGTGTCAGCCATGGTCGCTCCGATCCGCGCGGCGGCATCCGGCACCATGTCGGGCGGCTCTCGGGGATGCCAGCCGGCGACGCGACTGATCCCCCGGTTTCGCTCGGCCCCCGGTGACGTTCGGCCCGCCCCCGCACGGCAAGGAGCGTGCCGTCCCGGCGGCGCCTCGGCCGGGCTGTCGAGTTCGTGAGCCCGCCGGCCGGGTTTGACCGGTATCCGGGCCCCGCGCACGGCACGGCGATGCGTGCTAGACCGGTTTTCGGCGGGGGAACGCGGGTTTGTCGGTCGTACAACGGCACAACACGAAGATCGCCGGGGCCGGCGAGACCGCGATGGTCTTCGCCCACGGCTTCGGCTGCGATCAGAACATGTGGCGCTTCGTGGCGCCCGCCTTCGAGGATCGCTACCGGACGGTGCTGTTCGACCATGTCGGCGCCGGCGGCTCGGACCTGTCGGCCTACGACCCGGCGCGGTACGCCACGCTCGACGGCTACGCCGACGACGTGGTCGCGCTCGCCCGCGCCCTCGGCGTGCGGCGCGGCGTCTTCGTCGGCCACTCGGTCAGCGCCATGGTCGGCATCCTCGCCGCGAAGGCGGCGCCCGAGCTGTTCGACACCCTCGTCCTGGTCTGCCCCTCGCCGCGCTACGTCGACGACGCGGAGGACGGCTACGTCGGCGGCTTCACCGCGGCGCAGGTGGAGGAACTGCTCAACTTCCTCGACAGCAACCACATGGGCTGGTCCCAGGCGATGGCCCCGACGATCATGGGCAACGCCGACCACCCCGAGCTCGGCGCGGAATTGACCAACAGCTTCTGCCGCACCGATCCGGACATCGCCAAGCGCTTCGCCCGGACCACCTTCCTGTCCGACAACCGCGCCGACCTCGAGAACGTCGCCGCCCGCTGCCTGGTGATCCAGTGCGCGGAGGACGTGATCGCCCCCCGGGAGGTCGGCGAGTACGTCCACCGCAACCTGCCGGGCAGCGCGCTCGTCCTGCTCGACGCGACCGGGCATTGCCCGAACCTCAGCGCGCCCGAGGCGACGGTCGCGGCGATCGAGGCGTTTCTCCGAGGGTGATGACGTGGACGAGGCGACGCCCACCTCCGGGGTGCAGGAGGCCGACGACCTCGCCGACCTGTTCGAGAACGCGCCCTGCGGCTACGCCTCGGCCCTGCCGAGCGGGCGCCTGTCGAAGGTCAACCGGACGCTGGCGACCTGGACCGGATACCCGGCCGGCCACCTCGTCGGGCGCCGCTTCCTCGACCTGCTGACCATCGCCGGCAAGATCTACTACGAGACCCATTTCGCGCCGCTGCTGCGGATGCAGGGCTTCTTCAACGAGGTCGCCCTCGACCTCGTGCGCGCGGACGGCCGGACGCTGCCGGTGCTGGTCAACGCGGTGGTCCGCCGGGACGAGGCGGGCGAGACCCGCTTCATCCGGATCACCGTGTTCAACGCCTCCGACCGCCGGCGCTACGAGCGCGACCTGCTCGCGGCGCGGCGCGCCGCCGACGAGGCCACCGCCGCGCTGCGGGAGCTCAACCTCACCCTGGAGACGCGGGTCGCCGAGCGGACGGCCCAGCGCGACCGGGCCTGGCGGCTGTCGCAGGAATTGCTGATCGTGGCGCTGCCGGACGGCACCCTGGAGAGCGTCAACCCGACCTGGGCCGAGCTGCTGGGCTGGCGCGACGACGAGCTGATCGGCCGGTCGTTTGCCGCCTACACCCACCCGGACGACCTCGCCGCGACCCTGGCGGCCTTCGCCGCCATCCTGGAGCGGCCGCTCACGGTTCCGTACGAGTACCGCTTCCGCCACAAGGACGGCTCGTACCGGTCGTTCGCCTGGACCGCCGCGTTCGAGGACGGCCGCGTCTACGCCTCGGGGCGCGACACCACGCTCGAGCGGGAGCAGGCCGACGCCCTGCGCCAGTCGCAGAAGATGGAGGCGGTGGGCCAGCTCACCGGCGGCCTCGCGCACGACTTCAACAACCTGCTCGCGGGCATCGCCGGCTCGCTGGAGATGATGCAGACCCGGATGCGGCAGGGCCGGGTCGAGGACGTCGCGCGCTACATGGCCGCCGCCCAGGGCGCCGCGCGCCGCGCCGCGGCCCTGACGCACCGACTGCTGGCCTTCTCGCGCCGGCAGACCCTCGATCCCCGGCCCACCGACGTGAACCGCCTCGTGGCGGGGATGCACGAGCTGATCCAGCGCACCGTCGGCCCGGGCATCCCGGTCGAGGTCGTCGCCGGCGCGCGGCTGTGGACCGCCCTGGTGGACGCGTCCCAGCTCGAGAACGCGCTGCTGAACCTGTGCATCAACGCCCGCGACGCGATGCCGGACGGCGGCCGCATCACGGTCGAGACCACCAACGCGCGGTTCGACGCGCGCGCCGCCCGCCAGCACGACATGCCGGAGGGGCAATACCTCGCGCTGTGCGTGGCCGACACCGGCACCGGCATGCCGCCGGAGGTGGTCGCCCGGGTGTTCGAGCCGTTCTTCACGACGAAGCCGATGGGGGCGGGCACCGGCCTCGGGCTCTCGATGATCTACGGCTTCGCCAAGCAGTCGGGCGGGGAGGTGCGGGTCCGCTCGGAGGTCGGGGCCGGCACCCGCGTGAGCCTCTTCCTGCCCCGCCACCACGGCGACGCCGAGGCCGAGGGCAAGGTGGCGGCCGGCCCGGCGCGGCCGCGCTCCGGGCAGGGCGAGACGGTGCTGGTGGTCGACGACGAGCCGACGGTGCGGATGCTGCTCGCCGACATCCTGGAGGACCTCGGCTACACCGCGATCGAGGCGAGCGACAGCGCCGCCGGCCTCAAGCTGCTGCAATCGGACGTGCGCATCGACCTGCTGGTGACCGATGTCGGCCTGCCGGGCGGGATGAACGGGCGCCAGATGGCCGATGCCGGCCGCGCCCGCCGGCCCGACTTGAAGGTGCTGTTCATCACCGGCTACGCCGAGAACGCCGCGCTCGGCGAAGGCCACATGGCCCCCGGCATGGCGGTGGTGACCAAGCCGTTCTCCGTCGACGCCATGGCCGAGCGCGTCCGCGCGATGATCGAGGCGCCGCGCCCGGCCTGATCGCCGGGGCGCCGCCCCCCGGCTTCCGATGGGCCGCCTTCTGATCTATCGCGGAGGGCGGCGCCCCGGGAGGCGCGCGATGCGGAGGCACCGGCATGGGCGTGGCGACGGATCCGGAGCGGGGCACCCGCCCCGACGTGCTGGCGGCGATCGGCGGCACGCCGCTGATCCGGCTGCGCCGGGCGTCGGAGGAGACCGGCTGCACCATCCTCGGCAAGGCCGAGTTCCTCAATCCCGGCCTCTCGGTGAAGGACCGGGCGGCGCGCGCGATCGTCGAGGACGCCGAGGCGCGCGGGCTGATCCGGCCGGGCGGCACCATCGTCGAGGGCACGGCGGGCAACACCGGGATCGGGCTGGCGCTGGTGGCCTCCGTGCGCGGCTACCGCACGGTGATCGTCATCCCGGTCACCCAGTCGGAGGAGAAGAAGCAGACCCTGCGGCTCGCCGGCGCCCGCCTCGTCGAGGTGCCGGCGGTGCCGTACGCCAACCCGAACAACTACGTCCACGTGGCGCGCCGCCTCGCCGAGCGGCTCGCGGCCACCGAGCCCGCCGGCGCGTTCTTCGCCGACCAGTTCGACAACGTCGCCAACCGCGGCGCGCACGAGCGGCACACCGGCCCCGAGATCTGGGACCAGACCGGCGGCACCCTCGACGGCTTCGTCTGCGCCGCCGGCACCGGGGGCACGCTCGCCGGGACGGCGCTCGCCTTGCGGGCGCGCAACCCCGAGGTCGCGATCGCGCTCGCCGACCCCGAGGGCTCGGCGCTCCACGCGCACTACACCGCCGGGACGCTCAAGGCCGAGGGCTCGTCGATCACCGAGGGCATCGGCCAGGGGCGGATCACCCGGAACCTCGAGGGGTTCGCGCCCGACCACGCCTTCCGCATCCCCGACGCGGAGGCGCTCGACATCGTGTTCGGGCTGATGCGGGAGGAGGGGCTGTCGCTCGGCGGCTCGTCCGGCATCAACGTCGCCGGCGCGATCCGGCTGGCGCGGGTGCTCGGCCCCGGCCACACCATCGCGACGATCCTCTGCGACGGGGCGGCGCGCTACGCCTCGAAACTGTTCAACCCCGCCTTCCTGCGCGAGCGCGGCCTGCCGACGCCGGACTGGCTGGACGAAGCCGGCGCGCCGCTGCCGGACTGGCACGCTTGAGCCGGCAAAACCGTCCGTCACGTTTGCGTGCGAATTATTTGAACGGAACGGATTGTCGCGGCGTTTGAACGGTCAAGCTCACGACCCGTGCGCTCCCGCGGAGACTTTCTTCCATGTCGCTCGTCACCATTCTGCTCATCATCCTGATCATTCTCGCCTTCGGTGGTGGCGGCTTCCTCGGCGGCGGCGCCTATCGCGGCCCGGGCTTCGGCCTCGGCGGCATCCTGATCATCGTCCTGATCGTGCTGCTGGTCACCGGCCGGCTCTGACGCCGGACGCGGGGGGCCGGTTCCGCGATCCGCGATCGGGGACCGGCTCCCGACGCCCCCTTCGCGATCTGCGGATCGCGGAGGGGGCTCTGTTTTCCGTGAGGTCTGATCTTCTTCACGCGAGCCGGGATCCACCGCGCTCGAAACCGCTCTAGCGGGCGCAGACGATCCCGATCACGGCGCCGCCGACCGCAGAGGCGGCGGCGCCGACGCTGCCGGCACCGGCGGTCGACGGCCGCGTCGCGATGCCGGCCTCGCCCCGGACGGCGGCCACGACCGTCCCCGGGATCACCGGGAAGCTCGCCGGCGGCATCACGCCCGCGATCAGCCGCGGCGCCGCCGGATAGGACGCCACGAGCCCCGCGAGGCCGCCCGCCCGGTCGAGCACCGGCGCGCCGGCCGACCCGGGCTGCAACGGCGCCGTCACCCGCGCCGCGCCCACCATCGCGCCCGGCGCGACTGACACGCCCGCATCCCCGCTCGCTCCTTCGCGCGCCTCCTGCGCCGCGACCACGACGCGATCCTCGGACGCCGACGCTCCGACGATGCCCGGCAGGCGCGGCGCCGGCAGCCCGGCGGCCTCCAGCAGCGCCAGGCCGCGCTCGCTGCGCAACACCCTGGCCGGGGCGCTCCCGATCCGCGGGGCCGGGCACGCCTCCAGCACCGAAGACGCGGTCAGCACCCGCCCCGGCGCCACGACGAGGCCGGTGCCGACGACGTTCGGGGCCGAGGCGACCTGCGGAGCACCCGAGCTCTGCGGAGCGCCCGACGCCGGTGGCGCGGCGGCCGGCGCGGTCGCGATCCGGGGCGCCTCGCCCGGCGTCCCGGGAAACGGCACGAAGCTGTTGGCGATGGCGATGACGAGGCGGTCGATCTCGCCCGCCTGCGCCGCCTCGTAGCCGATGGCGAAGCCGCGGATGCCCTCCGGCCCGGCGGCGTAGCGCATGTACGAGCGCCCCGAGGCGGTCTCGCCGGTGACGACGATGAAGTCCGGCCGCTTGAGCTTGTACGTCACCTTGCGGTCGGCGAGCGGCGCGGTCGCGCGGGTGAACAGCGCGTCGAGGTCGGTGCCGCCGGCGGGAAACGACCGGCTCTCCAGGGTCAGGCGCCCGTCGGCGCTCTGCCAGCGGGTTCCGCCGGGGACCGCGCTGCGCTTGGGCAGCATCCGCTCGGGCACGCCGAGCACCGCGCCGCTGGCGGGATCGGCCTGCACGGTGAAGCGCACGGCCTTCCGCGCCGCCTCGCCCGCCGCCAGGATCGCGGCGCGGCTGCGCGGATCGAGGGGGTCGCCGGCGTCGGTGCGGGCGCGGGCGGCGCTCAGCGCCTCGAAGGTCCGCCGGCCGAAGGCGCCGTTGACGACGCTGTTGTAGTCGCCGGTCCAGACCAGCGCGTCCTGCAGCGCCTTGCGCTCGGCCTCCGGCAGGGCCTCGAACCCGGCCCGCATCGCCTCGAAGGCCGGGTCCGGCGCGGCGGCGGGCGGGCGCGGCGGCTGCGGTTTCGGCGCCTGCGCGGCGGCGGAGGCGGCGGCGGCCAGCGTCAGGGCGAGGGCGAGGATCACGCCGCGGGCCGGATCGCAGGCGGAGGCCGGCCCGCGCGCGGGGGCGGGAGCCCGGTCGCGGAGCGGGGGGACGCGCGGTCGGCCTGTGGCGCGGGCGGGCATGCGGGCGATTCCCGGAAGCGTGAGCGTGCCGGACGGTGGCAGAGGCGGCGGCCGAAGGCCAGGGCGGGGCGGCCGCGCCCTCGACAATCCCGGCCGCCGCCCCACCCTCACCGCGACGCGAAAGCAGCGAGAGGCGCCGATGACCCACCCAGCGATCGAACCTGGCCGGACGGCCGTCGTCACCGGGGCGGCCAGCGGCATCGGGCTCGCGGCGGCGCAGGCCTTCGCGCGGGCCGGCATGAACGTGTGGCTCGCCGACCTGCCGGGCGAGGCGCTCGAATCCGCCCGCGCCGCGGTGGCGAGGCTCGCCGCCGTGGAGGTGCGCGCCTTCGCCCTCGACGTCGGGCAGCGCCCGGCGATGGAGGCGTTCGCGCAGGCCGTCGCCGCCGGGGGGCCGCCCGCCCTGGTGATGCTCAACGCCGGCATCGAGGCGGGCGGCACGCTGTTCTCCGAGGAGGCCACCTGGCGCAAGATCCTCGACACCAACCTGTGGGGGGTGATCAACGGCATCCACGCCTTCGCGCAGGCGATGATCGCGGGCCAGAAACCCGGCGCCGTAATCGTCACCGGCTCGAAGCAGGGCATCACCACGCCGCCGGGCAACACGCCCTACAACGTCTCGAAGGCGGGCGTGAAGGCGGCGACCGAGGCGCTCGCGCACGACCTGCGCAGCCGCGACGGCTGCCGCATCTCGGCGCACCTGCTGATCCCGGGCTTCGTCTATACCGGGCTGGCCAGGGCCCGCGGCGTCGCCGAGAAGCCGCCCGGCGCCTGGACGCCCGACGAGACGGTGGCCTTCCTGCTGGAGCGGATGGCGCAGGGCGACTTCTACATCCTCTGCCCCGACAACGAGACCACCCGCGCCCAGGACGAGCGCCGGATCGCGTGGGCGGCCGGCGACATCATCGAGAACCGCCCGGCGCTCTCGCGCTGGCACCCGGATCATTCCGAGGCGTTCCGGCGGGCGATGGACGGGTAGGGCCCGGGCCGGCGCGCCCCGGCGCATCCTCCGCGCGGCCCGGCCCTCAGGCCGGGATGGCGGCGGTCAGCGCCGTGCTCGGGGGCGTCTTCGGGCGCGGCATGACGCTCGCCGGGCAGGGCGGCGGATCGTCGTCGTCGTCGCGCCGCTTCGGGCGGACATACGTGTGCAGGTCCGCGAGGCGGCGCAGGCGGCGCAGGTGGCGTGGCGCGGCGCGCCTCGTCCGAGCCGGGCCTGCCCGGCGGACCGCCCGGTCGAGCTCGCCCAGCGCCGCGAGGACGGCGTCGACCGAGACCGGCTCGGCCCGGCTGCCGACGAGGCACCGCATGCCGGGCGAATCCGCGAGCACGCAGGCATCCGACGCCCAAGACGCCAGGATCGCGCGCTTGTCCGCCCGTGAGAGCGCGGGGTGGGCCAGGACCTCCCGCGGGTGGCGGAACACGTCGCCGGGGGCGACGAGCGCCTGCCAGGCCTCGAACGAGGCCGGATGGGCGCCGCCGGAATCATGCGCGCCATCGGGGTTTATGGCGCCGGAACCGAAATTCATGGCGCCGGAACGGAAAAGCTGCGTCTCCCTCATCGATGATCCTCCTTCCTGCTGCGCGATGGGATGGACACACGGGCCGGAGCCCCCGCGCGGGCCCGCAGGCCCGCGCGGCACAAGGTTCACGGCCGTCGAAATCGAGGCGCGCGCCAGGGGCTCAGGCCGCCTTGCGCCCGGTCTCGATCCGGCTCGGCGCGTCGTCATGGCTGACCGCGTCCCGGCTCACGGCGGGCACCGTCCCGCCGATCGGGATGCGCCGCGGCTTGAGGGCCTCGGGCACCTCGCGCTTGAGGGTCACGGTGAGCAGGCCGTGCTCGAGGCTCGCGCCGACGACTGTCACGTGGTCGGCCAGCTCGAAGGTCTGGCGGAACGTGCGGGTGGCGATGCCGCGATGCAGGATCCGGCGCTCGTCCTCGGGCGCCTTTCGCCGGCCGGCGACCAGAAGGCTGGCGCCGTGCTGCGTCAGCTCGATCTCGCCGGGCGCGAAGCCGGCGACGGCCATGGTGATGCGATAGGCGTCGTCGGCCACCCGCTCGATGTCGTAGGGCAGCCAGGTCGACGACGCCTCGGCCTGCGCGGCTCGGTCCAGCATCGCGAACAGGCGGTCGAAGCCGACGGTGGATCGGTAGAGCGGTGCGAAATCAAGGGTCCTCATGACCACATCCTCCTGGGAGCAACGTGATGACAAGGGTCGCCGGATGCCTTCCGGCGCCCGTGGGCGAGCCTTCGAACGGCCTCGCGCGCAGAAAATGCGAACACCGCGATCCGGTTCCCGGCCGGCTCCGAAAAATTTTCTCGGCGTTCCGGCGTGCGATGCTGGGGGAGGGGGCCCGAACGCCGGGCCTCGCGCGGGCCCGCCGACGAGCCGCGGGACGGCAGGTCGGGGTCGCTGGCATGCGCTTCCACCGATGCAACCGATAGGTTGTAGCAGGTGACGGCATCCGTATTCGCACGGCCGCTTCGGCGTGCGCGCAACACTTCGTCGGTAGCGCGGGCTTAACCGCTTGCCGCGTAGAGGATGAACACCGCGCCCGAGAGGAAAAACTCGGTCTTGCGCCGTCATCCCGGGGCTTTCGAATGCGTGCCGTCGTCGATCTACGCCTGATGACCAAGCTCCTGCTGGTCTTCGCCGTCATCATCGGCGCGGCCGGCCTCGCCGCGCTGGTGAGCTGGCGCGGCCTCGGCTCCGTCGAGGAGGCGCAACGGTGGCGCGATCACACCTACCGGGTCCTGGAGCAGGTCGAGGCGCTGACCACCGCCATGGTCAACCAGGAGACCGGCCTGCGCGGGTACCTGCTGAGCGCCGAGCCGAACTTCCTCGAGCCCTACCGGGCCGGCACCAAGGCCTACGCCGATGCCCTCGCCCGGATCCGCGCGCTGGTCTCCGACAACCCGGCGCAGCTGCAGCGCCTGGGCGCGCTCGACCAGGACGCCCAGGCCTGGCACGACGGAATCGCCGAGCGCTAGATCGCGCTGATGCGCGACGAGCCGACGCGCGGCCAGGCGCGGCAGCTCGCGATCTCCGGCGCCGGCAAGGCGGCGATGGACCGGCTGCGCCTGAAGGCCGCCGAGATCGCGACGATCGAGCGGAGCCTGCTCGACGACCGGGCGCGGATCGCCGAGGCCGCCGGCGCCGGCTCGCGTCAGGCCGTCCTCGTCGGGCTCCTCGCCATGCTCGCCGCCGCCGCCATGGGCGCGCTCCTGGTGAACTGGGCGGTCTCGCGCCCGATCCGGGCGATCACCGACCTGATGGGCCGCCTCGCGCGCGGCGACACCGGCGCCGAAATCCCGTTCCGGGACCGCCGCGACGAGGTCGGGGCGATCGCGGGCGCCGTCCAGGTCTTCAAGGATACCCTGATCCGCACCCAGGCGCTGGAGGCCGAGACGGCGCTCGCCCGCGCCTCGGCCGAGGAGCAGCGCAAGGCCGGCATGCGCCAGATGGCCGACGGGTTCGAGCAGGCGGTCGGCGGCATCGTCGGGCGGGTGTCGTCCTCGGCCGGCGCGCTGCAGGCCACCGCCCGGACCATGACGGCCACGGCGGCCGAGACCGCCAGCCAGTCGACGACGGTGGCCGCCGCCGCCGAGGAGGCGGCCGTCAACGTCAACACCGTGGCCGCCGCCGCCGAGGAGCTCGGCGCCTCGGTCCAGGAGATCGGCCGGCAGGTCTCGGGATCGGCCGACCTGGCGCAGCGCGCCGTCTCCGAGGCCGACGACACCGCCGCCCTGGTGCAGGACCTCAGCGCCGCGGCCGGGAAGATCGGCGACGTGATCGGCCTGATCTCCAACATCGCGAGCCAGACCAACCTGCTGGCGCTCAACGCGACGATCGAGGCGGCGCGGGCCGGGGAGGCCGGCCGCGGCTTCGCGGTGGTCGCCGTCGAGGTGAAGGAGCTCGCCGCCCAGACCGCGCGGGCCACGCAGGAGATCTCGGACCAGATCGGCCAGATCCAGGGCGCCACCGGGCAGGCCGTGCACGCGATCGGCTCGATCGCGGCGCGCATCCGCGAGATTGACATGGTGGCGACGACGATCGCGGCCGCCGTCGAGCAGCAGGGCGCGGCCACGCAGGAGATCGTGCGCAACGTCGGGCAGGCGTCCAGCGGGACGAACGAGGTGACGAGCAACATCGCCGGCGTGGCGCGCGCCTCCGAGGATACCGGGGCGGCCGCCAGCCAGGTGCTCGCCTCCGCCTCCGAGCTGTCGCGCCAGTCCGAGCACCTGACCGCGGAGGTCGCCCGCTTCCTGGCGACGGTCCGCGCCGCCTGACCGCCCGGCCCCGCGGCGCCCCTCCGGGCGGGGCCTCGGGGCGCGACGCCCGTGCCCGAGCGCGGCCGAGGCCGGGCCGGTGGCGCTCCGGTGGCGCGAGCGATGGCGCCTGCCAGGCAGACGACGATGTGCGCCCGTTTGGCCCATGGCCGGTGTGGGAGGGAAGCGGGTCCCGACCTCTCGCTTTGACGCGGACGGCCCGGTGTCGCCCGAAGCGGACGCGAAACCGATCAAGCTCTACGGTTGTTTTTCGGGCTCAGGACGCCCCTGCGTCCGGCATGTCCGATCGCCCCTACGGGCCTCGGTCGCCGGGTCATCCCGCCGCCAATCTCCGGCCGCCGCACAATCGCGCAGGATCAGCGTCTGTCGGTCCTCCGAGAAGGCGTAGAGGCAAGCCCTGTCGTCGTCATGGGTACCAGAAACCGCGAGCCGCTGTCCGTGCAGATGCCAGCGTTCGCAGTAGTCCCAGCCGTCGCCTGCATCGAACGTCAAGCCGCCGAGCATTCGACCGTGTTCGAAGCACCACGTCGAGAATGAGGTCTGCCAGCGCGAGCGTTCGGGATGCGTCGCCTTACGGGTCCAGCATCCGTAGAACAGATGCTTCAGACGATAGGACGATGCCTCCGATTTAGAGGGGAGGGCCGACGATATCAGAAGGCTCAGCCACGCAAGGATCAAAGCGGCCGACCACGCCCGGGAGTTCGAAAGGGGATGTATCACAGTGCTTCTACCCCGAACGCATAGCAACGTCATCGCGACGGCTGCTTTCCGCCCGACCCGGCCTGACGTGCCGGGCTACCGGTCGGCGGACCGTCCGAGGTTCCGCAAAGTTCGGACGCGGATCGTCCACCCCGCCCGAGGGTCCGGCTGCCGCCCGCCGCGTTCCGCGCCGGGCAAAATCCGCGCCGCGCTGCACCCGATTCACCGAACCCCTTCCCGATCCTCGCGGCCGACGCCACATCCGGGTATGGTCGATTCGAGCGATCGGGAGGACGTGCCGTGTACACTGTGAAGGCGAACGACCATGCGGGGCGCCCCGCGACGTTCGCGTGCGGGACCGCCGACCAGGCCCTGGAGAAGACCTGGGAGCTGGCCCGGCGCGGCTTCAAGGACATCGTCGTGACCGACCCGAAGGGCCACGCCTCGAACGCGGCCGCCTTCGAGCGCTCGCTCGACCTGGCCTGAGGCGGGCGGCGGCGCGGATGGCCCATCGTCACGACGACCCGGATCACGACCACGGGCACGACCACGGCGCGCTGTCCCCCGTCGAGGCGCGGGTGCGGGCGCTGGAATCGATCCTGGTGCAAAAGGGCTACGTCGAGCCGGCGGCGCTCGACGCGCTGGTCGAGCGCTACGAGACCCGGGTCGGGCCCCATCTCGGGGCGCAGGTGGTGGCCCGCGCCTGGGTCGATCCGGCCTATCGCGCGCGGCTGCTGGCCGACGCCACGCCGGCGATCGCCGAGCTCGGGATCGGCGGGCGCGGCGGCGAGCACATGGTGGTGGTCGAGAACACGCCGGACGCGCACAACCTCGTCGTCTGCACCCTGTGCTCCTGCTACCCCTGGCCGGTGCTCGGCCTGCCGCCGGTCTGGTACAAGGCGCCGCCCTATCGCGCCCGCGCCGTGATCGACCCGCGCGGCGTGCTCGCCGAGTTCGGGGTGCGCCTGCCCGAGACGACGCGGATCACCGTGTGGGATTCGACCGCCGAGCTGCGCTACATGGTGCTGCCGATGCGGCCCGCCGGCACCGAGGCCTTCGACGAGCGCCGGCTCGCCGGCCTCGTCACCCGCGACGCGATGATCGGCACCGGCCTGCCGGGCGTCCCGGCATGAACGGCGGCCAGGACCTCGGCGGGATGCACGGCCTCGGCCCGGTCGCCCCCGAGCCGAACGAGCCGGTGTTCCACGCCGATTGGGAGAAGCGCGTCTTCGCGCTCGCCATGGCGATGGGCTTCACCGGTGCCTGGACCCTCGACGGCAGCCGCGCCGCCCGCGAGTCGATGCCGCCGGCCGACTACCTGCGCGCCAGCTACTACGCGATCTGGCTCGACGCCCTCGAGCGCCAGCTCGCCGCCCACGGCCTCGCGCGGCCGGAGGAGATCGCCCGCGGCGTCGCCGATCCCGATCCGGCGCCGGTGGCGCGGGTGCTCACCGCCGACATCCTGGAGCCGCGCTACCGCGCCGGCTTCCCGAGCGACCGGCCCGCGCCCGCGCCGGCGCGCTTCGCGGTCGGCGACGCGGTGACGATGCGCAACATCCACCCGCCGACCCACACCCGCCTGCCGCGCTACGTCCGGGCCAAAAGCGGCACCGTGCTGCGCGTCCACGGCGCCTTCGTCCTGCCCGACACCAACGCCTGCGGGCAGGGCGAGAACCCGGACTGGCTCTACACCGTGGCCTTCCCGGCCGCCGAGCTCTGGGGCGAGGATGCCGACCCGAACGGGCGCGTCACCGTCGCGGTGTTCGAGCGCTACATCGCGGGCGGGGCCGCATGAGCGAGCCCGTCGCCCCGTTCTCGGCACCCTGGGAGGCGCAGGTCTTCGCGATGGTGGTCGCGCTGCAGGATTCGGGGCTGTTCACCGGGGCCGAGTGGGCCGACGCGCTCGGCGCCGCGATCCGCCCGGCCGACGGCCCGGAGGCGCCGGCCGATTACGGCCGCTGGCTCGCCGCCCTGGAGACGATCCTCGCCGCCCGCGGCATCGCCGACGGCCCCGCCCTCGACGCCCGCCGCGACGCCTTCCTCCGCGCCGCGGAGGCGACCCCGCACGGCCTGCCGATCGTGCTGGAGAACGACCCGCTGTTCCGGCGATGACGCCGCAGGAGGACGACCGCGACCGTGGTGCGCTTCCGGCGCCCGCCCCGCGAGGGGAGGCCATGATCCCCACCCGCCGCACCCTCCTCGCCGGCGCCGCCTGCGCCCTGGCCGCGCCCGTCCGCGCCGCGCCCGCGCCGTTCGGGCCGCCGGGCCGGCCGTCGTGGTCGGCCGACAGCCTGCAGGCGGCGGCCGCCCGCACCGGGCTGACCTACGGCACCGAGGTGCCCGGCTTCCGCTTCGCGCGCGATCCCGCCTACCGGCAGGCGGTGGCGCGCGAGGCCGGGATGCTGGTCTGCGGCACCGAGATGAAGATGGAGGTGGTGCGGCCCGAGCCCGGCAAGACCGATTTCGCGCAAGCCGACGCCCTGGTGCGCTTTGCCCGCGGCAACGGCCAGCGCATGCGCGGGCATACGCTGGTCTGGCACGAGGCGCTGCCGCCCTGGGTGCGCCCGCTGCTGGCGCGGGCCGCCGCCCCCCAGGCCGAGGACTTCCTGCGCCGCTGGATCGAGACCGTGGCCGGCCGTTACCGCGGGCAGATCGCCTCCTGGGACGTGGTCAACGAAGTGCTGTCGCAGGACGGCGGCGGCCCGGAGGGCCTGCGCGAGAGCCCGTGGCTCACCGCGCTCGGCCCCGGTTACGTCGACCTCGCCTTCCGCATCCTGCACGAGGTCGACCCGACGGCGGCCGGCTGCTGGAACGAGGACGCGGTCGAGCAGGGCGTGCCGTGGATGGAGGCGCGCCGCACCCGCGTGCTCAAGCGCCTGGAGGGGATGCTGGCGCGCGGCGTGCCGATCCGCCGCTTCGGCCTGCAATCGCACATCACCAGCACGGTGCCGATCGACCAGGGCCAGCTTCGGCGCTTCCTCGCGGAGATCGGCAGGATGGGGCTCGGCATCGAGATCACCGAGTTCGACATCGACGACCGGGCGTTCCCGGCCGACATCGCCACCCGCGACCGCAAGGTCGCCGACCTCGCCAGATCCTATCTCGAGGTCGTGGCGGCCGAGCCCGCGGTGCTGACCGTGATGTCGTGGGACCTCTACGACCCCGACACGTGGCTCAACGACCACCCCTACCGCAAGCGCCCCGACGGCCTGCCCCAGCGCGCGCTGCCGCTCGATGCGCAGTTTGGGCGCAAGCCGCTCTGGCACGCGATGCGGGCGGTGTTCGCCCAGGCGCCGGACCATGCGGCGGCGCGGGCGAAGCTGCGGTAGCGCCCCTCGGGCCCAGGGGCCAGGATCTTGACGTCGCGCAGCTCGCCGTCGCGCGGCGCCTCCTCGATGCCGTGCTTCCGCGCCTTCGCGACGAGGCCTTCCATGCCTTTGCGATGCTCCGGCCAATGCTCCGGCCTGGTCTCGCCGCCCTTGGCCGGGATCGGGCTCCGCAGCACCTCGGCGTGCGTCCGGATGCCGCCGAGCGACGGCTCCGGCATCCGCTTCCGCCTGGCGTCGCTCGCCCGGCCGATCGGACAAGCATGCCCCCGTTCCGGCGACGCGTTCGACACGAAAGCGTGACGGGCGGGGCGGTCGGCATCGCCCGAAATCCGCCGGCGGGACCGTTCCCCGGGCGGCGGATCTGCTAGGCATCCTGTCTCGCCCGAGGGGCGTGCGCACGGCGGTCGCGCCGCTGGAGGCCGGGTCTTGGGCGCGATCGACGAGACAGGGGCCCGAGCCCGGGCGACCCGCGCGGCGGCCGTCCGCGCGCCCGCCGTGGCCGCGCTCTTCCTGGCCGCGCCCGCCTTGGCCGTGCTCGCCTTGGCCGTGCTCGCCTCGGCCGCGCTCGATCCGGCGCCGGCCCGCGCCGGCGACCTTTCGGCGCTGTTCGACCCCGGCACCGTGGTGTCCGTCGGCGGGTTCGCCGGCGCCGGCGGGCGCTTCCAGGGCGCGCGGGCGGCCGGGCTGTGGGGGCTGCCCTACGCTTCGTTCCGCAAGGCCGACGAGCGCCCGGGCTGGTTCTCGCCCGACGACGCCCTCGACGCCGCCCTGGTGGACGAGCGCGCGGTGCAGGCCGGCGCCGTCCTCGATGTCCGCAGCGGCCGCGCGGCGCACGACGACCGCAGCCTCGCCGGGCTGCCGCGCCGCCCTGTCGCGGCCGGGCTCGGCCTGTTCGGCGCGGTCTGGCCGGTGGAGGACGTGCTGCGGCTGCGTGCCGAGGTCACGCAGGGCCTGCGCGCGCATGACGGCCTCATGGCCAAGCTCGGCGCCGACCTCGTCGGCACCGCCGGCCGCGTCACTCTGAGCGGCGGCCCCCGCCTCGTGCTGGGGGACGCCGCCGCGATGCGTCTCGACTTCGACGTGCCGGTCGCCGCGATCGCCGACCCGCGGCTGACGCCCTACCGCGCCGCGGGCGGGCCCCGCTCCGTCGGCGCGATCGTGGCCCTGGCCTACGCCTGGTCGGAGGCGTGGCAGACGATCGGCTCGGTCCGCTACGACCGCCTCGTCGCCGCCGCCGCGGGAAGCCCGATCGTCCGGCGCCTCGGCACGCCGAACGACGTCACGGTCGGCTTCGGGGCGATCTACTCGGTCCGGGTCGACCCATGAGGCTGCAGTGCAAGCAACGGGACTGCAACGCCAAGATGTCGTTCACGAATTCGTGAATGTTGCCGGTCGAGCACGGCCGATCTTTAATCACCGCCTGCGCCGCGATGCGGGGATTATATCCGAACGTTTCTGTCTATGTCTCGCCGCAAAGAGCGGGAGGCGGACTGTGCCACGGATTCTGTTGACGGGGGCGACCGGGCTGATCGGCGGCGCGGTGCTGCACCGGGCGCTCGAGGCGGGCGACGACGCCACCTGGGTCTGCCTCGTGCGCTGCGCCGGCGTCGAGCAGGGCCGCCAGCGGATCGCCGCGCGGCTCGCCCGGTTCACCGACGCCTTCACCGCCCAGCGCCTCGCCCGCAAGGTCGAGGTCGTCCCCGGCGACTTCACCCGGGCCGACCTCGACCGCGATCCGCGCCTCGACGACTGCACCCACGTGCTGCACCTGGCCGCCGACACCTCGTGGTGGGGCGACGAGCGGGTCTACCGCACCAACCACGACGGCACCCTGGCGCTGGCGCGGCGGGCGCAGGCGATGCCGAAGCTCCGGCGGTTCCTGCACGTCGGCACCGCGATGATCTGCGGCGCCGACGCCGCGGCGATCGTCGCCGAGAGCGACTACCCGGCGGCCGAGGCCCGGCACATCGTCGCCTACACCGTGTCCAAGGCCGCGACCGAGACCTCGCTGGCGGCGCGGTTCCCCGACCTGCCGATCGTCGTCGCCCGGCCCTCGATCGTCGTCGGCCATGCCAGCCTCGGCGCGGGGCCGAGCTCGAGCATCCTCTGGGTGCTGCGCGCCGCCGACGCCCTGCGCATGCTGCCCTGCGCGCCCGAGAGCCACGTCGACGTCGTCCCGGCCGACTGGGTCGCCGAGATGCTGGTCGGGCTCCTCACGAAGCCGACGCTCCGGCACGACCTCTACCACCTCTCGGCCGGCATGGGCGGCCGCACCACCTGGGCCGAGGTCATCGCCGCCTTCGAGGCGGCCGAGCCGAGCGACGGCGTGCGCGCCTTCCGGCCGTTCGACCTCGCCGCCGACCGCACCGTGCTGCGCCGCCGCTTCGCCGAGGTGTTCGGCCTCGACGGGCCGCTGAAGCAGGCGATGCTCCGCGCGGTGCGCGCCTACTACGCGTTCTGCGCCCTCGACGTGACCTTCGCCAACGACCGCCTGCTCGCCGAGGGGTTCGCGCCGGCGCCGCGGCTGCCGGCCTACCTGCCGGTGTGCCTGGCGAACGCGGGGACGATCGTCGAGCAGTTCGCCGACGACATCGAGATGTTCGCCGTGCCGCCCCCGGTGCCGGAAGACGCGGCCGGCACCGCGCTGGCGGCCAGCGCATGAGCCCCTACCTGACGCTGGCGATCGCGATCGGCGCCGAGATCTCCGCGACCCTGGCGCTGAAGGCGGCCGACGGCCTGACCCGGCCGGTCCCCACCCTGATCGTCGCGCTCGGCTACGGCACGGCCCTGTGGCTGATGTCCTCGAGCATGGACATGCTGCCGATCGGCGTCGTCTACGCGATCTGGGCCGGCGTCGGCATGGTCGGGGCCGCGCTCGGCGGCGCGCTGCTGTTCGGCGAGCCGGTGACCCTGCCGATGATCGCCGGCATCGCGGTCATCGCCTGCGGCGTGGCGATCCTGGCGAGCGCGCGGGTCGAGGCCTGAGGCCGCGCCCGGCGCTGGACCGCGCGGACGGCAGCTGATAAGACGATTTGCCTAAGCGGGGCACCGAGGGATTCGGGAGCCCGGCTTGCAACGTCGGAAGGTTCCACGCGCATGATGGTCGGATCCCGCATCCTGCTCGCCGCCGCCGGTCTCCTGGCCTTCGGAGCCTTGGCCCGGGCCGACGACACGCCTGGAAAACCCGGGGATGCGGCCGGGTCCGGCGAGATCGGCGCCCAGGATCGCAAGCCGGTGGAGGCCCCGCCCGGCAACGCGGCGAAGCAGGACGGGCGCACCGGCATGGCGCCCGACGTGCGCGACGTGCAGCAAGACTCGATGCCGGTGTTCAGCTTCCCCGGTGGCACGCGCTTCTGAGCGGCCGGCGCACGGAGGGGCCGGTGTCGGCGTTCCGCGACAGGCGTCGGGTTGGCGCTCGGGGGGCCGATGCTGCCCCCGACGAAGCAGAGCCCAGCCGACAGGCTGGGGACGTGCGCAATCCGCGCCGTCTGGCGATCCCAGGCGTTTGCGATCCTGCGCCGCCAAACCGTTGCAACCCGGCCTTTCACGATGGCGGCCAACGATGAAACGCCTGCCCCTCCTGCTCGTCATCGCGGCCGCACCGGCCCTGGCCGACGCCTGTGACGACGCAGCTCAACGCATCGCGACCGAGGTCGGAAACGCGTACGCGATCCGGACGGGTCCGGTCATTACCATCAAGCGCGGCCGCCGGACCTTTCACTACACGCTGGAATGCGCAGACGGGCAGCCCTCGATGGTATCGGGGGATGCGGGCTTCGGCACCGACATGGGGGAGTTCGGCCGAACGCTCGAGCGCGCGACCAGCCTCGCCCTCGACGTACCCGAAAACGTCGCGCGAAGCGCCCTGGACAAGTGCGCGCGCCTCGCTCGGCGGCACGGCATGGATGGCGCGGCGACGACGGACGACGCGCTCGCCGTGAGCTGTACCGTCGTACACGATTGGGAGACGTTCGAGATCCGTCGCCGATAGGGGGCGGTCGAAGGCCGGTCGTGGCGCGGTGTCCCGGAACGGATGTGCCCGATCCGGTCCTTCGACGGCGGATCATGGCGAACTCTGCGGGACCGCCGACAACCCCGACCCGAAGCCGTCGGACGGCCATGGAGCGGCCGCATCGGGAAGCGCCGGCGGCCGGCCTCGCGGCGCGACCGGCGCCCCGCCCGCGCGCAGCCTCACGCGGTCGCCAGTCGCTCCCGCTCCGTCTTCGTCTCCCGCACGGTCGAGCCCGGCACGAAGGCGTCGAAGGCGGCCCAGAAGTCGGCGCGGATCGCGTCGCGCTCGGAGAGGATCTCGTGGCGGGCGTCGGGCAGGACCAGGATGTGGCCGGCCTTGAGGCGGGCGGCGAAGCGCTCGGCCGCGGGCGTGCCGCAGACCGGGTCGGAGCCGGCGGCGAGGATCAGCGTCGGGGTCGCGATCCGCGGCGGCACGCGCGGGTCGCGCAGGCGCGCCACCGCGCGGAAGGCCTCCGCCGTCCAGGCGATGGTCGGGTCGCCGACGGCGCCCGCGCCGACCGCGAGCGCGGCGGCCGCGTTGCGGGCGTAGCGCGCCGGGTCCCGGGTCAGCCGGTTGTTCGGGTAGGGCTTCGTCGCGATCGAGACCGGGCCGCCGCCGGGCACGTAGCGGCTGCCGAGGCCGAGGCGCTGCAGCAGCCGCGTCGCGACCGAGGCGAAGGCGGGCGAGCGCACCATCCGGATCGACAGCATCGGCGCCACGGTGACGATCCGCCGGAACGGCAGCCAGCCGTCCAGCGCCCCGGTCAGCGCGACGCAGCCGCCCATCGAGTGGGCGAGGCAGACATGCGGATCGGGCATGAACGGCACCAGCACCGCGTCGCGGATCGCCAGCAGGTCGCGGCGGTAATCGTCGAAGGCGGCGACGTGGCCCTTGTGCGGGTCGTCGACCCGCCGGTCCGACGCCCCTTGCCCGCGCCAGTCGAAGGCGACGACGGCGAAGCCCCGGGCGCGCAGCTCGCGGATGGTCTCGTAGTACTTCTCGATGAACTCGGCCCGGCCCTGGAGAAGGCAGACCGTGCCCTTGCAGGTCCGCGTCGTCGCGGCCCAGCGCGCCGCCCGCAGGGTGCAGTCGTCCGCGGTGCCGACCGCCATCACCACGGCGCCGGGTGGGACCGGGTTCCCGGGCGTGTCGTGCAGGCTCAGAAGTGCGGCGTCCTGCCGCATCGTTCCCGTCGTCCGGCCGGGTCTTGAACGCACCTCGCCCCCCTCCAATATCACGATCGTACCGGCCGTCAGGCGGTACGAGCCCGGTCCGGCCCACGCGGCGGACCATAGACTCAAACCTGCATGTTGCTCCACGGAGGATGTGTCCTATGCGTCAGTTCGATCTCGCTCCCCTCTACCGTTCCACCGTCGGCTTCGACCGCCTGTTCTCGGCCCTCGACCAGTTCGTGGCGTCCGACGCGGTTCCGACCTACCCGCCCTACAACATCGAGCGCACCGCCGAGAACGCCTACCGCGTGACGGTGGCCGTGGCCGGCTTCACCGAGGCCGACCTGTCGATCGAGGTGCGGGAGAACGCGCTGACCGTGAAGGGCGAGCGCAAGCCCGATCCCGAGCGTCGCGCCGAGGTGCTGCACCAGGGCATCGCCGCCCGCGGCTTCGAGCGCCGGTTCCAGCTCGCCGACTACGTCCAGGTGACGGGTGCGGCGCTGGAGAACGGCCTCCTCCACGTCGATCTCATCCGCGAGATCCCGGAGGCGAAGAAGCCGCGCCGCATCGAGATCGCCATCGGCGGCAAGAGCCGCGCGCCGGCGATCGAGGGGGCGGCCACCGAGGTCCCGGCCGAGGTCCAGAAGGCGGCGTAAACCGCGCCGTCGCAGAGCGTGGGAGCGCCCCGGCCGCCGGCCGGGGCGTTTTTCGTCGTGGCCGGCGTCGGGGATGCTGCCGGCGGAACGGATCTCGGCGGTTTCGCGTCGGCGGGCGAGGGGCGCCGCGAGGCGCCCGTGACGTTGCCCTTCGCGCCATGATGCGTTGGCATCTTCGGGATCGCCGCGCTGCCGCGCCGCCGCGCACCGGTCGTTCGGGGTGGGGTGACGGCGGCCGGACCCCACGTCGCCGGCTCGATCGCGCGAAGCACCGCCGCGGCCCCCTCTCCCGTCCGGGAGAGGGGACCCGCGAGCGGTTCGGCGCGGCTGTGCTGGAAGGTAAGGGGGCACGGCGCATCCGGCCCACGCGACCTGAGGCCGGAACGGCTTCGTCCGACGCGACC
The DNA here is from genome assembly GCF_022829325.1 of Methylobacterium sp. J-092. Taxonomy (NCBI): domain Bacteria; kingdom Pseudomonadati; phylum Pseudomonadota; class Alphaproteobacteria; order Hyphomicrobiales; family Methylobacteriaceae; genus Methylobacterium; species Methylobacterium sp. J-092. Next base: position 29,416 of record NZ_JAKSXU010000099.1, read on the forward strand.
TCGGGTGCTGGGATGTCGGCTTCCTGCTTGCGCGGGATGATCCGACCGTCTTCCCCGCGGCGCCGCCTCAATGCTCCTGGGGCTTCCCCCGCGGCTCGGCCTGGCGGCGGGCCATCTCCCGGCCGATCTGAAGCAGCAGGAGCCGGATCATCGCCCGCATCGCCGGCGTGCCGCCGGCATCGATCAGGGCATGCGCTTCGAGGCAGACCTCGGCCATGCGGTCGAGCTTGTCCGTCGTCACGTTGACCCTCGCATCGATTTGAGCAAAAGTTGCGCGCAATCGATGCCACGCCCCCGTTCCCGATAGATCGCTGGTCCGGGCCGGACAATAACATAGGTCAACCGGGCATCAAAGTATGCAAAATTCAAATATCGGCGGGGCTGGTCACAGCAACGAAGCGATGATCGCCAAGATCGCCGAAGCTCTCGATTGTCCGGTCGACGACTTCTTCGATGCCAAATCGAACCCGACCGGTGAAACGGTCGACTTGCTGTCGTTCTGGGCGGCTCTCGAAGATGCACGCGAGCGCCGGGGCGTTCTCGATTATATTCGAGCCGTCGCTGTAAAATCGACACAGTCTTGATGGAATTCGGCTGCACTTAACCTAGGTGGTTGCGGATTTTTTCGGGTCGAATAGACCCGCCTCATGCGCGATGTGCCCGAACCCGATTCCGCGGATGCCGTGATCGCCGAGTCTCAGGACGTGATCGCGCGATCGCGCGCGGCGCGGGAGGAAGCGCGGCTGCAACGGGCGGCGGCCCGCGCCGTGGTCGAGCAGGTCCGGGCGATGATCGCCCGGTCGCGGCCGGACAGCGAAGCCGGCGCGTGGCCCGCCCGCGATCCCGCCATGCTCGAGCCCGCCATGCCCGATCCTGCCATGCCCGATCCGGCGAAGGGCGGGGCGGCACGCGTCAGCGGCTCAGGAGGTGCAGGCTGAACAGGCCCTCCGGGTCGAGCCAGAGGCGCTTCGGCGTCCAGCCGGCCCGCGCCGCCATCGCCTGGAACGCCTCCGGCGCATGCTTGTGCGAGATGTCGGTGCGGACGCTCTCGCCGGCCGCGAACCGGATCGCGTCCGTCCCGAAGCGCCAGGTGTCGGCACGGTCGGCGGCGAGATGGGCCTCGACCCGCAGCGGATCGTGCAGGATGCGGACCGCGTGGCGGAAGGCGTCGCGGTCGATGCCGGCGCCGAGCTCCCGGTTCAGGCGCGTCAGGTAGTTCAGGTGCAAGGCCGGCATCAGGCCGTCGCAGCCGCCATAGACCCGCCGCAGCCGGTCCGCGTCCTGCGTCGGGTCGGCGCCGACCAGGAGATGGCTCGGCCCGAGCGTGTCGCGGGCCCGCGCCAGGAAGGCCTCCGCCTCGGCCGGCGCGAGGTTGCCGATGCTGGTGCCGGGGAAGAACCCGAGCACCGGCCCGCCGCCGAGGTCGACCGGAAGCCGGATCGGCGCGGCGTAGTCGGCGCCGACCGGGATCATCGCGATGCCGGGATAGTCCCGCGCCAGCGTGCCGACCGAGGTCTCGAGGTAGGCGCGCGAGATGTCGATCGCCACGTAGCGGCGCGGCCGGTCGAGGCCGTCGAGCAGCGTGCGGATCTTGCGGCTCGCGCCGCTGCCGTACTCGACGATCGTCGCGCCCGCTCCGACGAGGGCGGCGAGCTCCGGCACGATCGCGGGCAGCAGCGCCATCTCGCGCCGGGTCGGATAGTAGTCGGGGCTGTCGCAGATCCGGTCGAACAGGATCGAGCCGGTCTCGTCCCACAGGTATTTGCCCGGCAGGCGCTTCGGCACCTCGGACAGGCCGGCGAGCACGTCCCGCCGGAACGCGTCCCGCTCCGCGATGTCCGCCGGCGTCATCGCGGCGCCCCGCGGGTCGCGGTGAGCACGACGAGGGCGATGCGCTCCGCCTCGGCATAGGCCGGCGCGTCGAGCTCCTCGCCGTAGGCGTCCGGGTCGAGCTCGCGATAGGTCCAGCCCAGCCCCGCGGCCTCGCAGGCGGCGGTCGCGGCCCGCCGGAACGGGTCGGCGCCGTCCACGATCGCCGAGCCGGTGAACAGCACCAGGCTGCCGCCGGGGGCGAGGCGGGTGCGGGCGGCCTCGACCACGGCGAGCGACAGGCCCTCGCCGTAGGTCCCGCCGCCGTCGCGGTAGGTCCGCCCGGCGCGGTCGAGCATGAAGGGCGGGTTCGAGACGACGAGGTCGAAGGCGCCCGCGACGTCCGCGAGGAGGTCGCTGCGGCGCGGCACCGTGGCGTGGACGCCCGCGAGCCGGCTGTTGGTGGCGGCGGCCGCGAGCGCCGCGTCGTTGATGTCGACGAGCGCGATCTCGGCGTCGGGTGCGCGCTTGGCGATGGCGATGCCGGCCGCGCCCGATCCGCAGCCGATGTCGACCGCGCGGCGGACCGGCGCGGTACGGTGCGCGAGGTGATCGACCACGGCGGCGACGAAGCGGGCGGTGTCGGGGCCGAAGAACACCACGTCGGTCGTGCTCGGCGGATAGGCGGAATGGACGAACAGCTCGCCGTCGAGGCTCGACACCCGGATCGCCGAGCGCCAGGCGTCGCCGTCCCGCACCAGCACGCCGGCCGCGCGCATCGCCGCGAAGAGGTCGGCCGGCAGCAGGTCCTCGGCGAAGGGGCGGCTCCAGCCGAACACGTCGCGCAGATTGCGGGCCCGCGCCGCCTGCGGGCGGGCGTTGACGCGGGCATGGGTGGCGGGCGTCACGGTGGTGAAGCTGTAGCCGAGGGCGCGAAGTCGCTCGACCAGGGCGATCAGGGCGGGGTTCGGGTCGGGCCGGCCGGTCATCGCGCCGGCTCCGCGGCGCGGCGCCGGCGCTCATGGGCCGCCGCGAAGCCCTCCTCCGACGGCGTGCCCGGCTGGCCGGGGATCGCCGGGAGGCCCTGAGACGGCGCCGGGCGCGCCCGGTCGCGGCCGACGACGGACCGGATCGGCCCGCGCGTCGGGGCGGGCTCGGCGCCGACGCGAGGGAAGGATGGGGTCTGAAGGAAGGCGCGGAAGCGCTCGGCCAGCGGGGGGCTGGCATCGTCCGTGGGGAAATCCATGCGCACCTGTCACGATCGCTCGGGCGCGCCGCGTCGCGTCCCGCGCGGCGACCGTCCGAGGCCCGGCTGTGTGTGTCGAAGCGCGGCGGGGCGGAGCGCCCATCGGGCCCGAGCCCGCCGACCTGCCGGGGAAACCTCGGCTCGAATTCCTTGTTCCGCGACGCGGCCGACAAAAATCAAGCTTAACGCAGGTTATGGTTCGGCCCGTCGCATCGATCGACAGACTAGCCGAGGTCGACGCGAACGGCCGTCGCGCGGCGAGCCTTGCGAGGATCGTCGTGGGCCGCGCCCGGCGCGGCGAATGCAGATCCCGTCCATGCCGGGCCGCGACGGCAAAGCGTCGCGGCGGGAGAAAACGCCCTGCCGCTCGGGTTTCGCTCGGGACGACGCGTCGATGTCGCGCGGGACGGCCGGGACCGGGGGCACGATGGACGCGGCGAACCAGGTGACGAAGGCCCAGGATGCCCCGCGTGCACGCCAGGATGCACCGCCTTCACGCAAGGGCGCGCCGCGTGCGCGGGAGATCACCCCGCGCGGGATCGCGCTCGGCGCCGCGATCACGGTCGTGTTCATCGCCGCCAACGTCTACATGGGCCTGAAGACCGGGATGACGTTCTCGTCCTCGATCCCGGCGGCGATGATCTCGATGGGCTGCCTGCGGCTGCTCGGCGGCTCGAGCATCCTCGAGAACAACATCGTGCAGACGCAGGCCTCCGCCGCCGGCACGCTGTGCAACGTCATCCTGATCCTGCCCGGCCTGGTGCTGATCGGGCATTGGCACGGCTTCCCGTTCTGGCAGACCAGCGCGGTGGGCGCCCTCGGCGGCCTGCTCGGCGTCGCGTTCTCGATCCCGCTCCGGCGCGCGCTCGTCACCCGCGCGGGCCTGCCCTACCCGGAGGGCGTCGCTGCCGCCGAGGTGCTGCGCACCGGCGAGGGCGAGGCCGGCGCGAAGGGCCTGCGCGATCTCCTCGGCGCGGCCGCCGGCGCGGGCGCGATCGGGCTCGCGACCACCGGGTTCCGGCTGCTGGCCGAGGGGATGCACGGGACGCTCGCGGCGGGGAGCGCGGTGTTCCGCCTCGGCACCGGCTTCTCCCTGGCGCTCGTCGGCGTCGGCTACCTCGTCGGGATCGGCGCGTGCCTGGCGCTGCTCACCGGCGTCGCGATCGCCTGGGGCGTCGCCGTGCCGCTGCTGACCGCGCTCGGGCAGGGGGAGGGCGCCTCGCCGTCGGAGATGGCCGAGGCGGTGTGGTCCGGGCAGGTCCGCCTGATCGGGGCGGGCATCATCGCGGTCGGGGGCCTCTGGACCGTCGGGTCGCTCGCCCGCCCGATCCTCGGCAGCATCGCCACCGCCCTGGCCTCGGTCCGGACCAGCGGCTCGCGGCTGCCCGGCCCGGACCATCCGCGGGCCGAGCGCGACCTGCCGATCACCTGGGTCGGCGCGGCGGTGCTGGCGCTGACCCTGCCGCTGGCGTGGCTGTTCGCCGGCTTCGCATCGGGCGCCGAGCTCGGCGGCGGGCTGTACGGGCTCGTCGCGGCCGCGACCGTGTTCGCGGTGCTGTTCGGCTTCCTGATGGCCGCCACCTGCGGCTATCTGGCCGGCCTCCTCGGCTCGTCCTCGAGCCCGATCTCCGGCATCGGCATCCTTACCGCGATGGCCGCGGCGGTGCTGCTGCCGCTGCTGGTCGGCCGCTCCGCCGGACCGGAGGGCGACCGCTTCGTCATCGCGATGGCGCTGCTCGTGGCCGCGGTCATCGTCACGATGGCCTCGATCGCCAACGACAACCTGCAGGACCTGAAGACCGGCCAGCTCGTCGACGCCACGCCCTGGCGCCAGCAGGTGGTGCTGCTGATCGGCGTCGCGGTCGGCGCCGCCGTCATCGGGCCGCTGCTGTCCCTGCTCTACGAGGCCTACGGCTTCGTCGGCGCCCTGCCGCGCGAGGGCATGGAGGCGGCCAACGCCATGCCCGCCCCCCAGGCGGCGCTGACCTCGCAGATCGCCGGCGGCATCGTCCACGGCACCCTGCCGTGGACGATGGTGCTGATCGGCGCCGGGCTCGGGGCCGTGCTGGTCGCGGTCGAGGCGTGGCTGCGGCGGCGCGACCTCACCTTCCCCGCGCTCACCGTCGGCATCGGCATGTACCTGCCGCTCTCGGTCGAGATGACGATCGCGGTCGGCGGCGTCCTGGGCTGGCTCGCCGAGCGGACGATCCGGGCACGCGCCGCGGCGCAAGGGGACGATGCCGGCGCGGCGACCGAGGCCGCGCGCCGCCGCGGCGTCCTCCTCGCCTCCGGATTCCTGGTCGGCGAGAGCTTCGTCGGCGTGATCCTGGCCGTCGCCGACACCCTGGCCGGGCGCAGCGCGTCCCTCGCCCTCGTCGGGCCGGGTTTCGCCCCTTACGCGACCTGGCTCGGCGCGGCCGTGTTCGGGTGCGGCCTCGCCGTGTTCTACCGGCTCACCGCGCGGGCGGACCCGGACGAAGCGGCGGCGTAGGCACGGCCGCGCCGGTGCGGGCGGTGTTTTGGGAGAGCAGGTTTCCGGTGGCCGATCAGCCATTGCCCGGCAGGGCATGCGGCCCCGTTCGATCCCCGATCCCACCCGCATCCGCATCCTGAGGTGCTTGCGCGCAGCGGAAGCCTCGAAGGAGCCCTCCAGCGCGCGAGATCCCGTGAGGGCTCCTTCGAGGCCGCTCGCGCGGCGCCTCAGGATGAGGTCCGAGCCCGGAGAGGAAGCGTGACCCGCCCAGGTCGCCGCGGCATCCGAAGCCCGTCCGCCTCGGTCGCCGGAGCCGGCATGAAAACGTCGGCCCGCCGCCCGTATCTCGCCGGCCGCCCGACCGGTTCGGTCCGAAACCCGACAGAACCAACCCCGGGGACCGCAGTTGCTCCCGTATGCGCCGCATCGTCCGAGCAGCGGCCGGGAGCTTCGCACCATGAAGGCCCTCGTCTGGCACGGCACCACCGACATCCGCTGCGACACGGTTCCCGATCCGACGATCGAGGACGGGCGCGACGCGATCATCAAGGTCACGAGCTGCGCGATCTGCGGCTCCGACCTGCACCTCTACGACCACTTCATGCCCGGCATGAAGGCGGGCGACATCATGGGCCACGAGACCATGGGCGAGGTGGTCGCGGTGGGGAAGGACAACACCGCGCTGAAGGTGGGCGACCGGATCGTCGTCCCGTTCACGATCACCTGCGGCCAGTGCCCGCAATGCCGGCGCGGCAACTTCTCGGTCTGCGAGCGCACCAACCGCAACAAGGCGCTCGGCGACGCCGCCTTCGGCCACACCACGGCGGGCCTGTTCGGCTACACCCACCTGACCGGCGGCTATGCCGGCGGCCAGGCCGAGTACCTGCGTGTGCCGTTCGCCGACTCGACCCACATCAAGGTGCCGGACGGCATCCCCGACGAGCGGCTGCTGTTCCTGTCCGACATCTTCCCGACGGGATGGCAGGGCGCGGTCCAGTGCGACATCCAGCCGGAGGACACGGTCGCGATCTGGGGCTGCGGGCCGGTCGGGCAGATGGCGATCCGCTCCGCGATTCTGCTCGGGGCCAAGCGCGTGATCGCGATCGACCGGGTGCCCGAGCGTCTCGCGATGGCGCATGCCGGCGGCGCCGAGGTGCTCGACTACCACGCCGAATCGAACATCGTCGCCCGGCTCAACGACATGACCGACGGCCGCGGGCCGGAGAAGTGCATCGACGCCGTCGGGCTCGAGGCGCACGCGCTCGGCGCGGTCGACGCGGTCTACGACCGGGCCAAGCAGGCGATGATGCTGGAGACCGACCGCGCCCACGTCCTGCGCCAGATGATCATGGTCTGCCGGCCGGCCGGGATCCTCTCGGTGCCGGGCGTCTATGGCGGCCTGATCGACAAGTTCCCGATCGGCGCGCTGATGAACAAGGGGCTGACCGTCCGCACCGGGCAGACGCACGTGAAGCGCTGGACCGACGACCTGCTGCGCCGGATCGAGGAGGGGCAAATCGACCCGTCCTTCGTCATCACCCACACGGTCGGCTTGGAGGACGGCCCCGAGATGTACCGCACCTTCCGCGACAAGCAGGACGGCTGCATCAAGGTGGTGATCCGGCCATGAGCGGCGCGCGTCCCTCCCCCCCGACGCGCCCGGCGCCCGGCCGCGGCGCGCGGACCGGCCACCACGCGCTCGCGCGCGGCCTCGGCTGGTTCTCGATCGGCCTCGGGCTGCTGGAGACGGCGGCGGCGCGGGGCCTGTGCCGGACCCTCGGCCTCGAGGGCCGGGAGACGCTGGTGCGCAGCTACGGCGTGCGCGAGGTCGCGACCGGCGTCGCCATCCTGACGAGCCACGATCCGGCGCCGTGGATCCTGGGCCGCGTCGTCGGCGACGCCCTCGACCTCGCGACCCTGGCCCAGGGCTTCGAGGGCGATCGTGGGCAGAGGGCCAACCGCGTCGCCGCGACGGCGGCGGTGGCGGGCGTGACGGTGCTCGACGTCGTCTGTGCCCAGGGGCTGATCGCCGCCAAGCGCCTCTCCCGGCCCGGTGCCTTCGACTACGGCGGCCGCAGCGGCTTCCCCCGTCCGCCGCAGGCCATGCGCGGGGCGGCGGCCGACTTCGCGGTCCCGCACGATTTCCGAACTCCCGAGGCCCTGCGGCCCTGGTCCGGCGACGCCTCCGGGTCGCGCGGCATGCCAAGAACCTTGCCAGCGGAAAATATCTGATTTGCCGGCAAATGATACGGTAGGCGAGACGCGTGCCCGATCGGATCCGCGTCGGCAGGCAGGCGGTCATCGCCCCCCATCGAAAGGACGCGCGGCCATGGTCCAACAGGTTTCGGTCGACCCGGAGGCGCAGGCGGGCAAGGCCGCCGAGGACGGCACAAGGACGCTCGCCGGCGATCTCGCCTATCGCCGCCTGATGATGGTCAACGTCGTCTTCGTCGGCACGCCCGGCGCCGGGGATCGCGGCTGGGTGCTGGTCGATGCCGGCATTCCCGGCACGAAGGGCCTGATCGAGGGCGCGGCCGAGGCACGCTTCGGCCCGGGCGCCCGCCCGGCGGCCATCGTCCTCACCCACGGGCATTTCGACCATGTCGGGGTGCTGGAGGATCTGGCTGCGGAATGGGACGCGCCCGTCTACGCCCACGCGCTGGAGCGGCCCTACCTCGACGGCAGCGCCGCCTACCCGCGGCCCGATCCGAATGTCGGCGGCGGCGCGCTGGCGCTGCTGTCGCCGTTCTACCCGACGAAGCCGGTCGACGTGGCCAGCCGCCTCGTCACCCTGCCGGAGGACGGGACGGTGCCGCCGATGCCGGGCTGGCGCTGGATCCACACCCCCGGCCACAGCCCCGGCCACGTCTCGCTCTGGCGCCCGGGCGACCGGTCCTTGATCGCCGGCGACGCCTTCGTGACGACGGCACAGGAATCGATCTACGCGGTCGCGGTCCAGGAGCTCGAGATCCACGGGCCGCCGATGTACCTGACGATCGACTGGCCCGCCGCCGCCGCCTCGGTCCGCAGCCTCGCCGCCCTGCAGCCCGAGCGCGTCGTCACCGGCCACGGCCGCGCCCTGGAAGGGGCGGAGATGCGCCGCGGCCTCGACGTCCTGGCGCGGGACTTCGAGACCGTCGCGGTGCCCCGGCACGGCCGCTACGTCGACCACCCGGCGACCGCCGGCGACGGATCGGCCTATCGCGCGCCGTGAGCCGGCCGCTCAGCCGGCGGCCCGCGCGGCCGGACCGGCGAGGGCGGCGGCGGCGTCGCGGTAGGCGTGCAGCGGGCGGCCCAGGATCGCGGTCAGCCGCTCGCGGTCGCCGGCCTCCGGGATCATGCCGTCGCCGACGAAGCGCTCGGCCATCAGGCGCATCTCGTAGGCCATCCACCGCGGCATGGTGCCGGCCATGGCCTGCTCGAACCCACTCGGATCGTCGCCGCCGTAGGCGACCGGGCGGCCGAGCACCGCGCTCCAGATCGCGGCGAGGCCCGCGCCGGTGAGCGTGTCCGGCCCGACGAGGTTGATGGTCTCGACCGGCAGCGGGCCCGGCGCCGCGTCGCGGCGGATCAGCGCGATCGCGGCGATCTCGGCGATGTCACGCGCGTCGACCATGGCGACGCCCTTGCCGCCGATCGGCATCGGGTAGACCGCGTGGTCCACGATCACGTCCCGGATCATCGCCTCGTTGTCCATGAAGTAGGTCGGGCGCAGGATCGTGGCGCCGAAGCCCATCTGCCGCAGCATGCGCTCGGCCCCGAACTTCACCGCGAAGTGCGGCACCTCAACGGCGCGGTCGGCCCCGAACACCGACAGGTAGACGACCCGCTCGACGCCGGCCTCGCGCGCGAGGTTGAGGGTGACGATCGCCTGGGTGAACTCGTCGCCGGTCACCGCATTCAGCAGGAACAGCGTGCGCACGCCGACGAAGGCCCGGCGCAGCGCGTCGATGTCGAGAAGGTCGCCCGTCGCGACCTCGACCCCGGCGGGGAATTCGGCCTTGGCGAGATCGCGGGTCAGCACCCGCACCCGGGCTTGCCGCGCGACGAGCTGCTCGACGACGTGGCGGCCGACGCGGCCGGTGGCACCGGTGACGAGAATGGTCATGGAAGTCGCTCCTGTGGGTTGCGCCGTTCGGCTGACCCCAAGATGTGCGATCCACTTTCGAGCCAATAGGCGCTATATCTGGACGGACCGTCTCACGGGTGGAACGCCATGGACCTGCTCGCCCTGGAGGATTTCACCCTCGTCGCCCGCCATGGCGGGTTCGGCAGGGCGGCGCACGCGGCCGGGCGGCCGAAGGCGACGCTGTCCCGGCGGGTGGCGGAGCTGGAGGCCAGCCTCGGCTTGCGCCTGTTCGAGCGCGGCGCGCGCGCCCTGAAGCTGACGGAGGAGGGCCGGGCGCTGTTCGAGCGGGCCGGCGCGCTGCTCGTCGAGCTGACCGAGACCGCCGCGGCGATCGCCTCCGGCGGCCAGCGCCCGCGGGGCCGGCTGCGGATCAACGCTCCGCTGCTGTTCTCGCAATCGGCGATGGGCAAGCTCGCGGCGCGCTTCGCCCTGAAGTACCCGGAGATCCGGCTCGAGGTGACGACGGAGGATCGCACCGTCGACATGATCGAGGAGGGCTTCGACCTGGTGATCCGGGTCGACCCCGCTCCGGACGCGAGTCTCGTCGGCCGCGCGTTCCTGCGCGACCGCCTGGTGGTCGTGGCGAGCCCCGGCCTCGCCCGGCCCGTCGGCGGCGCGGCGGTTCCGGCCGTGGTGCGGGGGAGCGGCGCGCACGCGGCGTGGCGGGTGAGGCTGCCGGGCGGCCCGGCCGCGATCGCGGTCGAGCCGGTCCTGCGCCTGTCGACGCTGATCATGGTCCGCGACGCGGTGCGGGCGGGCGTCGGGGCGGGCCGGCTGCCGATCTCGCTGGTGAGCCACGATCTGCGCGACGGCCGGCTGGTCGATTGGGGCGACGTCGACGCGCCCGAGATCGTGCTCTGGGCCCTGTACCCGACGCGCCGGCTGCTCAGCACGCGCGTGTCGGCCTTCCTGGACCACCTCAAGCAGGCGTTTCCCGGCGGGACGCCGGACGAGCTCGCGGCCTACATCGCCGATTGAGGTCGATCCGCCGGGTCGCCGCCCTTCGCGTCGGAATCGGCCACCGCGCGCGGGCCGCCGTGCCCGGTCGATCGTCGCCGAGGCTCACGTGGACGGGGGCGCTTCCGAAAACGAAGACGGGGCGGGCACGGGTTCCCCCGCATCCGCCCCGACCCGAGGGACGATCGTCCCGCGTTCCGTCCCCTGCTGTAGAGAGCAGGTGAGTTTGGTTGCAAGCCGACGTCTAAAACATTGAAATTGCTTGGCTTTTTACCTGATCTTCAATAGAGTGCGGTTGCAGTGAAGGGGGGGGGTTGATAGTGCAATTATAGACATTGGACCACAAGGCAAAAAAATGCCCCGGCATAACCAGGGCATTTTCGTAATCGAAAAACTTATCGAAGCTTCGAATTTAGCAGCGCTTCAACTTCATCTCTTTTGTAATAAACCTTACCTACATCATATGAAGACGTAACGGGATGAATTTGATTTCTCCTTAAAATGGACTTCACCGGATTTCTTTTCGTAGCGGATGCAATTTGAATTTCGCTGAGAGCGATATAATTCTTTATAAAATTATCAACAGACTCTGAGCTAACATTGTATCGTTCATGATAATACTGAGGGCATTCTGCAGGTATCTCGTTGATCAGTCCCAATCTAATGATCCTGCGCGCCGATGCATAATGTAGGTTCAGCTTCCGGGCTGCTTGATCCACGCTGATCCCGACGCCTGAAAACAGGGCGGGCCGCACTTGCTCTGGCCTGACCCGTATCGACATGTAACCGAGTTCGTCCGAGCGACGACCGACCCACGGAAGTCGATGGTTCTGGATGAGGCTGACGATGTCCATCGCACCGCATGGCACCCTCTTCGCCGCGCGTGGAATGGAGAATGCCCCCTCGACCTCGCGATCGAGAACCTCGGCACCGTCCGAGAGCGACAACATCAGCGCATCGACCTCCTTCATGTTGAACGCGAGCAGCCGCTTCGTCGAGCCGCCGTTGGGGTACACCGGGCGCAGGAAGCCGGCACGGAACAGGAGTTGGGCCTGGACACGCGGGGCGTTGATATAGGCGGACACCTTCGTCAGCCCCTTGGTCCCGCAGAGCTCGGCCAGGAACGGGGCGCTGGCCTCCGCCGAAAACATCACGAGGTTATCCGCAAGGTCGGCATGTTCGTCGCCGATGAATCCGGCTTCCCGCAGCAACTTGCGGAGCCGCTTGGGATGGACGCCCGTTTCGCGTGATGCGGATCAGATCGAGTGGACCTGTCGTTCATCAACCGACTGTCCCAGGCATACCTTACCCGAGCCGATGGGCAGGGATGCTGCGACGGCATCTCGAACCAGGCCGCGAAGCCGTTCCATGTCCTGCGTGTCCCGGTTGTCGGAGAACCAGGCATGGAGGCTGCCGAGGGCGGCTTGCGGCCCTCCGTTGGCCGACCTCGTGACGTCGCCGCGAACGAGATCGAGGATGAAGGTCCGGATCGCGTCCTCACCGGCCGTCGCCAGGTCGCACCCGAACTGGGCGGCGATCCTGAGCTGGCTCTCGTCCAGCTTGCTCGACCGCTGGCTGCGGCCATGCAGCCGGACCGTTCCCAGTACTTCGCAGAAGCGCGCGGCCACGCCGGTCGCGAGACCATCCAGCAATGGTATCCCACCGCCATCACCGATGATGCGCCGGAGCAGGTAATCCTCCAGCCTCGTCGTCTCCACCGGCGCGGTGGTGTCGACCAGCCGGGATAGATCCGAAGCGTGTGGTCGAACGGAAGCCGCGAAGTCGTGAACCGTCCTCTGCTCCGAGGGGAGGATCGCCAGGGGAGTGCCGTGGAGGTGGCAGGTCCGGATGAACGAGATCTGCCACCAGGTCCGGCAGTACATCGCGGCATCCGGCGGCAGTGTCGAGCCCTCCGCATCCCGCAGAAGACAGGCAGGGCACACCCGTAGCCGCGCGCGGGACATCCACTGTCGATCGAAGCGTTCGGTGCCCAGGAGCCGAACGTTTTCGTCGATCTTGCGGAAGGTTGACGCGAACAACAGGTTCGGATCGACACCGGCGAGCTCTGCGAGACGTTGGATCGCGGCCGGCTCGCCGTCGATGACCTGGCGGAACAGCATACCCTGGTCCTCGCAGAACGAGCCCGCCAGGGGGATGCCGTTGCGCGCGGCGAGTCGCGACACGAAACTGGTTGGGGTCTCGCAGGGCATGTAGGGGACGGTCATGCGAAGGGACGTCATCACCTGTCCTTCCCCTTGATCGAGGGCTTGGTCCGCTCGTCGCTGGCCTCCTTCTTGTCGCGGACCACAATCATGCGCCAGACATCGACTGGTCAGCCCCCATTGAAGTGGTCCGCCCTTTGGTATGGCCTTTGAGCCTGGAGGCCGGACGAGATGGCAAAGCACCCGAGGCCCGAGGAGATCGTCGCCAAGCTCCGTCAGGCGGACGCGCTGATGTCACAGGGCCAGGCCGTGGCCGATGCGATCCGCGCGCGCGGCTTGAGCTCGGTGACGTACTACCAGTGCCGGCGGGAGTTTGGCGGCCTGAAGTCGCATCAAGTCCGACGGAGGACGAGTCTGGAGCGCGAGAATGCTTGGCTTCGAAAAGCCATCGCCGATTTGACGCTGGACAAG
>NZ_JAKSXU010000075.1:0-45408 GCF_022829325.1 Methylobacterium sp. J-092
CGAGGCCGAGATCGGCTGGGCGCCGTCCAAGACCTTCGAGCAGGCGCTGGAGGAGACCGTGCGCTGGTACCTCGACAACGCGGCCTGGTGGCGCCCGATCCGCGAGGGCCGCTACGCCGGCGAGCGCCTCGGCCTCGCCCCGGCCGCGCCCGCCGCGACGGGCGGCGCCTGAATGGACATCCTCGTTCTCGGCGGCGCCGGCCAGGTCGGCACCGAGCTGCAGGCCTACGCCTGGCCGGACGGCGTCCGGGTCCACGCGCCCGACCGCGCCGCCCTCGACATCACCGATGCGGAGGCGGTGGCGGCCCGGATGGCGGAGCGCCCCTGGGGCGCGGTGATCAACACGGCCGCCTACACCGCGGTCGACAGGGCCGAGGCCGAGCCGGTGGCCGCCTGGCGCCTCAACGCGCTGGCGCCGGCGATCCTCGCCGCCGAGACCGCGCGCCACGCCGTCCCGCTGGTGCAGGTCTCGACCGACTACGTCTTCGACGGCACGCGCGACGGCGCCTACCGGCCCGACGCCCCGATCGCGCCGCGCAGCGTCTACGGCGCGAGCAAGGCCGGGGGCGAGCTGGCGGTGCGGGCCGGCAACCCGCGCCACGCGATCCTGCGCACCGCCTGGGTGGTGAGCCCGCACCGGGGCAACTTCGTCAAGACGATGCTGCGGCTGTCCGCCGAGCGCGACCGGCTCACCGTGGTCGACGACCAGCACGGCTGCCCAACCTCGGCGGCCGACCTCGCCGCGGCGCTGGCCGCCGTCGCCCTGCGGATGGCGGGCGACGCGGGGGCGCCGACCGGCACCTTCCACTGCGTCAACGCCGGGACGACCACCTGGCACGGTTTTGCGCAAGCCATCGTCGCCGGCAGCGTCGCCCGCGGCGGGCGCTCCGTGCCGGTCGCGGGCATCCCGACGAACGCCTACCCGACGCCGGCCCGGCGGCCGGCGAACTCGGCGCTGTCGACCGAGAGCCTGAACGCCGCCTACGGCATCGCGATGCGGCCGTGGCAGGCGGCGCTCGACCCGATTCTCGACCGCCTGATCGGGCCGGTCACAACGGAGGCCTTCCGATGAAGGGCATCATCCTGGCCGGCGGCTCCGGCACGCGGCTGCATCCGGCGACGCTGTCGATCAACAAGCAGCTGCTGCCGGTCTACGACAAGCCGATGATCTACTACCCGGTCTCGGTGCTGATGCTGGCCGGCATCCGCGAGATCCTGATCATCTCGAGCCCCGAGCACCTCGACAACTACAAGCGCCTGTTCGGCACCGGCGAGCAGTTCGGGCTGCGCTTCGCCTACGCGGTGCAGCCGAGGCCCGAGGGGCTGGCGCAGGCCTTCCTCATCGGCCGCGAGTTCGTCGGCGACGATTCCGTCGCCTTGATTCTCGGCGACAACCTGTTCTTCGGCGCCGGCATGACCGAGCTGCTGGCGCGCGCCGCCGAGCGCAAGGCGGGGGCGACGGTATTCGCCTACCACGTCGAGAACCCGCAGGCCTACGGCGTGGTCACGCTCGACGCGGCCGGGCGGCCGTTGCGGCTGGTCGAGAAGCCGGCCGAGCCGGAATCGACCTGGGCGGTGACCGGCCTGTACTTCTACGACAATCAGGTGCTCGACATCGCCGCCGCGGTGACGCCCTCGGCGCGGGGCGAGCTCGAGATCACCTCGGTCAACGAGGCCTATCTCGAGCGCGGCCAGCTCCACGTCGAGAAGATGTCCCGCGGCTACGCTTGGCTCGACACCGGCACGCACGACAGCCTGCTCGAGGCCTCCGAGTTCGTGCGCACGATCCAGCACCGCCAGGGGCTGCAGGTCGCCTGCCTGGAGGAGATCGCGTTCGAGCAGGGCTTCATCGGCCACGAGCAGCTCGTCGCCCGCGGCGAGCTGTTCAAGAAGACCGCCTACGGACAGAACCTGTTGCGATTGGCACGCGAGAACCCGGCGGCGTGAACTCGGGTTCAGTGAACCGCCGGGCCGCCGTCACTGCTTGCTGCAGCCGATGCAGATGCCGCGCATGAGCTGATCGTCCTTCTTCTCGTTGGCCGTCCGCGTCTCCCGGTCGCCCAGCCTGCCCTCGCCGGCGGCGCCCGGGCGCGGAACGGTCTGGCCGACGCTCGAGGTGTTCGGCGCGGTGATCGTCGTGGTCGGCCCGCCGCCCGTGCCCGTCTGGGCCTGGGCGAGCGCTTGGCCCGACCATGTCGCGGCCACAGCGGCGGCGAGGGCGAAAGCGGAAATTCCGTGGGTTCTGGACATCGTCGGCTCCTTGTCCCGGCGTAACGCGGGCGACGGCGTGTCGGTTCGACCCGCGGGGCGGGGCGTCTGCGGCGCACCTTTGCAGTCGGGCCTGCGCCGCCGTATCAGGACCGGCCTTCGCCGCGTTGCGACGCGCCGCCGGCGGACGAACCCGCACGCCGAACTTCCGGAGCCGACACCGCGATGCGGGAACCGAACGCGATCGATTTCTGGCGCGGGCTCGCCCTGGTCACGATCTTCATCAATCACGTCCCCGGCAACACCTTCGAGCGCTACACCTACTCGCAGTACGGCATCTCGGACGCGGCCGAGCTGTTCGTGTTCCTGGCCGGCTGGTCGATCGGCATCGCCACCCGCGGTCGCGACGGCACACCCGAGCCGCGCCTGCGCTCGGTGCTGCGCCTCCTGTCGCGCACCATCGAGGTCTACCGGGCGCAGCTCGCCGTGATGGTGATCGCGCTGGCGATGATCGCCGGCACCGCGCTGGTCTTCGACAACCCGCTGATCCTCGAATGGCACAATGCCGGCGGGTTCTTCGCCGACCCGATCCAAACCGTCGTCGGCATGGTGCTGCTCACCCACCAGCTCGGGTTCTTCAACATCCTGCCGCTCTACGTGGTGCTGCTCGGGATCGCCCCGGTCTTCGTGCTGATCGCCCGGGAGAGCCGGCTCCTCGCCCTCGGGCTCTCGGCCGGCCTCTACCTCGCCAGCCTCGTCGAGGAGTGGAACCTGCCGTCCTGGCCCGGGCAGGGCGACTGGTTCTTCGATCCGTGGTGCTGGCAGCTGCTCCTGGTGCTCGGCTTCGTCCTGCAGGACTGGAACCGCACCTCGGGCACGCTGCGGCTGTGGTCGCGCCGCCTGTTCCCCCTCGGGATCGCGATCGTCGTCCTCGGGATCGTGCTCTCGGTGCTGGAGATCCGCCCCGATCCGATGCTGGTCCCGGACCCGCGACTGCTGTTCAGCTTCGACAAGACCTACTTGACGCCGGCGCGCCTGTTACATTTCGTGGGCGTCCTTCTCGCATTCGGCCCGGTCTACGGTATCATCGCGCCCCGCATCCCCTTGATTGTCGGGTATCTTGCGAGCCTGGGCCGGAATTCCCTGGCCGTGTTCTCCATGGGATCGATCTTGAGCCTCGGCGGCCAGCTCCTGCGCTTTCGGACCGGCGGCGGATTGATCGTCGACATGATCGTGCTCGCCGTCGGCATCGTCGGCCTCGGCGCGACCGCGTGGTTCGTGGAATGGCGCGGCCGAAAAGTCCGGGTGGCGTCGTGAGGGCCGCCGCGATGCGCCGGATCGCCGCCGCCCTGCTCCTCGGCCTCATCGCGAGCGCCCCCGCGGATGCGCAGGACGCCCCCCGCGAGGCCGCGCCCCGGTCGAGCGGCGCTCCCATGATCGTGTCCCCGCCCTCCGGCGCCGCGGCCAAGGAGGCGGAGCCCGCCGATCCCAGCCTGTCGCCCGAATGCCGCGTGCCGGGCTCGCAGCTCTACACGCTGGCCCAGCTCGAGGCGGTGAAGGCGGCGATCCTGAAGAAGCGCCCGGTGCGGGTGCTCGCCATCGGCGGCAATGCCGCGCCCGGCGCCTCCGCGACCTACCCGGTCAAGCTCGAGACGGCGCTGGAGCGCGCGATGCCCAACGTCGACGTGGTGATGGAGTATCGCGGCCTCCAGGGCGAGATCGCCTCGGGCGCGGCGGAGCGCCTGCGCAGCATGGTGGCCGACGTCGAGCCGGACCTCGTGATCTGGCAGGTCGGCACCCACGACGCCCTCGCCCGGGTCGAGCTCGACGCCTTCACCGACGCCCTCACAGAGACCGTGAGGTGGATCAAGTCGCACGACATCGACGTGGTCCTGGTCGATCCGCTCTACACCGCCAGCCTCGCCGCCGACGCGTACTACACCAGCATCGTCCAGTCGGTGCGCACCGTGGCGACGAGCGAGAAGGTGCCGCTGGTGCTGCGCTACGACGCGATGCGCTACCTCGCCGGGCGCAGCGACAAGGGCGAGGGCCACATGCTCGGCCAGCAGTTCCGGCTGAACGACCTCGGCCTGCGCTGCATGGCCGAGCATGTCAGCCGGGCGATCACGCTGTCGCTGCAGCAGCCGGACGCCACCGGCAGCGCGGCCGCGCCGCCGCGCGAGACGTCCGGCACCGTGGGCGCGGCGGTCGCGCCCCCCAGGCCGTGACGGCGCCGGCCCATTAACCCCGCCGCAACGGGGCCCGGGTTAGGGCTCGGGTCCGATCCGCGCGGTGCGGAACCGCGCGGTCGAGGGAGGCGGAGATGGCGGCGGCGACCCTCGGCTCGGCCGTCCGCCGCCTGCGCATCGCCGCGACCGGCCCGGCCCGCACCGCCCTCGACGTGTTCGCGATCCGCATCGCCTCGGCCGGTTTCGCCTACGGCGCGCAGGTGCTCACCGCCCGGCTGATGGGCTGGCAGGAATACGGCGTCTTCGCCACGGTCTGGGTCTGGACCGCGATGATCGGCCATTCGGTGACGCTCGGCCTGTCGCAGGGCGCCTGCCGCTTCCTGCCGGTGGACCAGGCCCGCGGCGACCTCGACCACGCCCGCGGCTACCTCGTGGCCGGCGCCGTCGCGATCGGCGGGGCGGCCCTGGCCGTCGCGCTGCTCGGAGCCGCGGTGCTGACGCTGTGGCCGGGCTGGGTCGCCGGGCCCTACCGCGCGCCGCTCCTCGTCGCGGCGCTCGTATTGCCGCTGTTCGCGCTCCAGGATTATCTGGAAGGCCTCGCCCGCAGCCAGAACTGGGCGGTGCTGGCGATCGCGCCGCCCTACCTGCTGCGCCAGACCGTGATGATGGTCGCGATGGTCGCCGCGATCCTGCTCGGCGCGCCGGCCGAGGCCTGGGTGGCGATGGCCTGCATGCTCGCCGCCGCGATCCTCGCCGTCGCGATCCAGGCCGGGCTGGTGCTGGCGCGGATGGCCCGCACGCTGCCCCGGGGCCCGCGCCGCTACCGCTGGCGGCACTGGCTCGGCGCCAGCCTGCCGATCGCGCTGATCGACCTGGCCAATGCCGGCTTCACCTTCGTCGACGTCGTCGTGCTCGGCTTCCTGATGCCGCCCTCCGCCGTCGGCCTGTACTTCGCCGCGACGCGGATCCAGCAGTTCGTCGTGTTCGTCCATTTCGCCGCCGTCGCCGCCACCGCGCAGCGCTTCAGCGCGGCGCACGCGGTCGGCGACCGGGACACGCTCGCCTGGCTGGTGCGCCTGCAGGGCCGCGGCACGTTGGCCGCCACCGCCCTGGTGGCGCTCGGGGTCGTCGCCGCGAGCCCGCTGCTGCTGGCGATGTTCGGGCCGCAATTCTCCGACAGCATCCCGATCCTCGCGGTGCTGGCCGCCGGCAGCGTCGCGGCGAGCCTGTTCGGCCCGGGCGAGGACCTGTTGACCATGCTCGGCGGCGAGCGGCTCTGCGCCGGCATCACGCTGGCGATGCTGGCGGTGGCGGTCGGCGCCTGCCTCGTCCTCGTGCCGCCGCTCGGGGTGATCGGGGCGGCGCTGGGGATGGCGCTGACCACGGTCCTGCGGGCCGGCATCCTGGCGCTGGCGGCGCGGCGCGTGCACGGCCTCGCGACCCCGGTCTGGGCCGGCCTTTTCGCGATGGGCGCCCGATGATCCGGGTCGCATCGCCCGTCCCCGCGATCGAGGCCGGGCCGTCCGACGCGCCGCGTCCCGAAGAATGGGACGACCTGTTCGGCCGCGCCCGGGCGCCGCATCCGCATTACGCGCGCCACGTCGTCGAAGCGCACCAGCGGGCGGGCCTCGCCGCCGAGGCCCTGCGTTTCGTCACCGTCCGCCGCGAGGGACGGCTCGAGGCCGCCCTGCCCTACCGGATGGTGCGCGATCTCAGCGGCCTCGGCGGGCGCGTCGCGCGGCCCTTCCTCTCGCCCTTCGTCACCGCGACGGCGCCCCTCGTCGCCGACGGGCCGGATGCGGTGTTCGACGCCCTCGTCGCGGGCCTCGGCGCGGCCTCGGGCAGGCGCGCCTGGCGCTGGCCGCTGCTGTCCCTCGACAGACCGGCCGGCGCCGGGCTCGTCGCCGCCATGGACCGCGCCGGCTGGCGCCGGGCCACGGTGGCCGCCTTCGAGCGCCCGGTGCTCGACCGGCGCCCGAGCCACGACGCGTTCCTCGCCGGCCACCCGCACAGGGCCCGCCTGAAGGACCTGCGCCGCCGCGCCAAGCGCTTGAGCGAGGCCGGCGCGGTGACGTTCGAGACGGCGGCCTCCGGCCCGGGCCTGGAGCGGGCGGTCGCCGCCTTCCTCGCGCTGGAGCGCGCCGGCTGGAAGGGCGCGGCCGGCTCTGCGATGGCCTCTCGCCCGGAGCACGCGGCCTTCGCGCGCGCGCTGTTCGGGCCGACGCACGGGCCCATCGGGGCGCGCGCCGACATCCTGGCCGTCGACGGCAGGCCGGTCGCGATCAGCCTCGCGCTCACCGGCGGCGGCACCGCGACGCTGCTGAAGACCGCCTACGACGAGGACCGGCGCGCCTGCGCCCCGGGCCTGCTGCTCGAAGCCGAGATCGTGCGCGCCTGCCACGAGACCGCCTTCGCCGACCGGCTCGATTCGGCCACGCTCGCGGGCTCGGCCCTGGAAAGCCTGTATCGCGAGCGCGAGCGCGTCGCCGAGATCATCGCGATGCCGCCGGGCCGCGATGCGCTCTCGCTGGAGCGGCGCGTCCGCCTCGCCCGCTTCGAGCACCGCGCCCGCGACGCGGCGCGGCGGCGCCTCGGCCGCTGAGGCGTCTTCTTTGCAGTCGCGTTTTCTTCACACGATCCCGCCTCCATCGCGCTCGAAAACGCGTCACGTGCGCCGGCGGTGCCGGCCGTCGAAGAAGGCGGGGTCCGTCAGCCCGGCGGCGAGCACGCCGAACAGCCCGAGATGCAGGCCGAGCGCGGCGACGCTTTGCAGCGACCACAGCGCGAGGGCGCCGCCCGCCATCAGCGCCGGGCCCGCGACGTAGGCGCCCCCCCGCCAGCCCGAGGCCGGCTGCCCGAGGCGCAACCAGCACGCGGCGAGCGCCATCGCGGCGAACCCGCCCTTGATCACGGCCATGGCGCGGATCACCCGCACCAGATCGGGATCGATCGCCGTCGTCGGGGCGCGCGCGACGATCAAGCCCGCGGCGGCGAGCGCCAGGACGGTGCCGAGGGCGAGCAGCCCGCGCGGCGCCGGCATGGCCGGCCATGCGCGCTGGCGAAAGGCCGGCGCCTCCGGGCGCGGCATCGTCGACGTCCACATCGGAAACCTCCGCGTCGTTCGATCGGGATAGGGCGACGGGGCGCCGGGCGAAAGCCGCCTTGGGACCTCAGCCCGGCGGGATCACCTCGATCTGCAGGCCGCCGTAATAGGCGGCGAGGTTGGCGATGTCGGCGTCCGACAGGTCCTTCGCCACGACCGACATCACCGGGTTCTGCCGCGTCCCGTCGCGGTACTCGGTCAGCGCCTTCACCAGGTAGATCTCGACCTGGCCGGCGAGGTTGGGGGCCTCGGGCAGCTTCGAGAGCCCGTCCATGCCGTGGCAGGCCTGGCAGGCGGTGGCCCGCTTGCGCCCGGCGGCGGCATCGCCCGCCTGCACGGCGACGGGCGCGAGGGCGAGGATCAGGACGAGGAGGGACGGGCGGAGCATGGGGTGACCGGAAGCATTCAGGGGGACTCAGACAGCGCGTGCAACGCGCTGGGCGACGCCGGCTCGGCGCGTTCTCCCTCCCCCTACGCGGGGGAGGGAAGAGGGTGCACGGCCCTCGACGGCCGATCGCCCTACTTCGCGTCGCCTTCGTACGAGATCCGGTAGATCGCCCCGGCCGCATCGTCGGAGACCAGGAGCGAGCCGTCGAGCAGCACCGCGACGTCCACGGGGCGGCCGAGATACTCGCCGTCGCCGGTCAGCCAGCCCTCGGCGAAGGGCTTGGGCGCGCCGACCTTGCCGTCGGAGACGGGCGCGAACATGATCCGCGCGCCCACCGGCTCGGTGCGGTTCCACGAGCCGTGCTCGGCAATGAAGAGGCCGCCGCGATAGGCCTGGGGGAACTGCTTGCCGTTGTAGAAGGTCAGCCCGAGATCGGCCGCGTGCGGCGGCAGCTCGGCCACCGGCGCGACCGCGTCGGCCGGCGGCGCCTGGTCCTTGTACTCGACGGTGCGGACGGCGCCGCCGCCGAACCACGGGAAGCCGAAGTTCTCGCCGGCTTTCGTCGCGTGGTTGAGCTCGCCCGGCGGCTTGTCGTCGCCCATGCCGTCGACCTGGTTGTCGGTGAACCACAGCGTCTTGTCGGCCGCGAAGTCGATGCCGACGGAGTTGCGGATGCCGGTGGCGTAGACCTCGCGGTTCTTCCCGTCGGCGTCCACGCGCACGATGCCGCCGATGCCGTGCGTCCGGTACAGCTCGAGCTTCTCCGGCGCCGGCACGTTGTAGGGCTGGCCCAGCGCGATGTAGGTCTTGCCGTCGGGCCCGACGCGGCAGACGCGGGCGGTGTGGTTGTAGCTCTCTTCCCCAGCCGGGATCAGCTCGCCCTGCTTGACGACGATGCCGGCGGCGACGTCCGGGTTCTCGTAGAAGAACTCCGCCGCGGGGAAGGACAGCACCCGGTTCTGCTCGACGACCGTCAGCACGCCGTCCTTCGAGAAGCAGACGCCGTTGGGGATCTTGAAGTCGATGCCCGGCGCGAAGGCGCGGACCTCGTCGGCGACCCGGTCCTTGTCGCGGTCGGTGACGGTGTAGACCTTGGTCTTGCGGGTGCCGACGAACAGCACGCCGGCATTGGGGCCGACCGCGATCGAGCGGGCGTCGGGCACGATCGCGTAGAGGTCGATCTTGAAGCCCTCGGGCAGCTTGATCCTGCCGAGCGTCTTGCGGATGGCGTCGGCCTTGCGCCCGGTCTGCGGGATCTCGGGCGCGGGCGCCGTGTTCGTGCTCTTGAAGCCCTGCAGCTTCTCCAGGTCGTCCGCCTTCGCCTTGGTCTCGGCGGGGGACGCGCCCTGCGCCAGGGCGGAGGTCGCGAATCCCGAGGTCGCGACGGCCGCGCTCGACAGGAGCGCGGCGAGAATCACCGATCGCATGGGGACCGATCGCATGGGGCTTGCCTCCCGAA
The DNA here is from genome assembly GCF_022829325.1 of Methylobacterium sp. J-092. Lineage (NCBI taxonomy): Bacteria > Pseudomonadati > Pseudomonadota > Alphaproteobacteria > Hyphomicrobiales > Methylobacteriaceae > Methylobacterium > Methylobacterium sp. J-092. The sequence goes on from NZ_JAKSXU010000075.1 coordinate 9,348, forward strand.
ACCGCCCCTGCAACCGGGCGTTGGCGGGGAGTGTATGCCGCGCGCCGGCATCGGCAAGGCCGCGTCGTGACGCGGGCGCATCACTGTCTTGGCAAACGCCCCTCGCTCCCGTCGCCTCAGGCGACCTTGCGCGGCACCAGCCGCTCGCTGCCGAGCGCGGCCTGCGCCCCCGATACGCCGGCCTCGGTGTACTCGGCATCCTCGTTGACCCGCCAGACGTCGTGGCGGCGATGGCCCGCGACGATGTTCTCGACGGTGAGCATCGCCGTCATCATCGCGTGGTCCTGGTTGTTGTACTTGTGCATGCCGTTGCGGCCGACGAGGTGCAGCGTCGGGAAATCCCGCTCCAGCTCCATCCGCACCATTGCGACGTTCTCGGCATAGGTCTCGTCGTAGACCGGGTAGGCCTTGGGCTGGCGCACGACGCAGGCGTCGACCACGTCGGCCGGGTCGATCAGGCCGATCTGCCCGATCTCGCGCTTGGCCAGGGCGACGAGGTCGGCGTCGCTCGCCGTCCAGAGGCCGTCGCCCTCGAAGCAGAAATATTCGAGCCCGAGGCAGGTATGGGCCTCGTCGGGCACCATCTCGGGCGACCACGAGCGGAAGTTCTGCACCCGCCCGACCTGCACCGAGGGATCGTGGATGTAGATCCAGTTGTCGGGGAAGTTCTTCTGCGACTTGGCGATCAGCGCCACCGTGACGAAGTCGCGATACTGCAGCGCGCGCGCCTGGAAGGTGCTGATCGGCCGCGGCGTGATCGCGTCCACGAGCTCGCGCACCGGCGCCGAGGAGATCACGTGGCGCGCGGTGAAGGTCTCGCGCGTGCCGTCGCCGCGGACCGCCGCGACGCGCCACAGGCCGGCGGCGGGGTCGAACGACAGGCCGTCGACGCCGCGGTCGAGCAGAACCCTGCCGCCCTGCGCGGCGATCTTCTCCGCCGCCGCCTCCCACATCATCCCGGGGCCGCGGCGGGGATAGCGGAACGACTCGATCAGCGTCTTGATCACCGGCTCGCCGGCCTTGGGCTTCGCCCGGATCCCGAGCGAGCGCTTCAGCGCGTCGCGGATGGCGGCGCCGAGGTCGAGGCCCTTGATGCGCTGCGCGGCCCAGTCGGCCGAGATCGCGTCGCAGGACATGCCCCAGACCTTCTCGGTGTAGGTCTTGAAGAAGATCGAGAACAGCTTCTCGCCGAACTGGTTGCGGACCCAGCCGTGGAAGTGCTTCGGCGCGGCGATCGGTTGGGCGCGGGCGTAGAGGTAGGACAGCACGCAGGCGGTGCTGGTGAGCAGCCCGAGATTGCGCAGGGCCTCGAAGGCCTTCAGCGGGTAGGCGTAGTACTTGCCCTGGTAGTAGATCCGCGACAGGCGCGGCCGCTCGATGAAGTCGTCGGGCAGGAGCTCGTCCCAGAGGTCGATCACGGCCTTCGACTTCGAAAAGAAGCGGTGGCCGCCGATGTCGAACAGGTAGCCGTTGTGGCTCACCGTGCGCGAGATGCCGCCGACCTGGGTCGAGTCGCGCTCCAGCACGGTGACGTCGCGGCCCTGCTTCGACAGCAGGTAGGCCGCGGTGAGCCCGGCGGGGCCGCCGCCGATCACCAGCGTCTCGGTGTGGTGACTCATCCGCTGCCCCGACCCGTCCTGAACGGGCGGAGCCTGCGCCCGACGTGGTTAAGGAAACCTCCCATGGCGGCGGCCTTGACCGCCCGTTAAGCGCGTTCGCGGCAGGGTCGCTCGAGCGGAACGAGACCCGTCGCGGCCGAAGCGGCCGGCGGGCACCGGAGAGGCGCGATGGCGGCCACAGCTTCGTTTCCGGCCCGGAAGCCGGCACGCCTCGATGCGGGGACGATCCTGTGGCTGCTGGTGCTGTTCTGCGCGGTCACGCTGTATCCGCCGGGCGATGTGATCGAGACGATCCGGCACCTGCGCGTGCCCGACACCGACGACGCGATGCGCCTCGTCGAGGCGCGCGACCTCGCCGCCGGTCAGGGCTGGTACGACAACGTCCAGTACCGATTCCTGCCGCCGGGCGGCGTGCCGAGCCACTGGTCGCGCCTGCTCGACGCGCCGCTGGCCGGCCTGCTCCTCGCACTGACGCCCCTGCTCGGCTCCGGGCTCGCCGAGGGGATCGTCGCGGCGTTCTGGCCGCCGCTGCTGTTCGTGGTCTACGCCGCGGTGCTGTGGACCGGCGTGCGCACGACCTTCGGCAAGCGGGCGGCGGTGCTGGCGCTGCTCGCCGCGACCCAGACCTTCGGCGTCACCGTGCAGTTCGCCGCCGGCCGGATCGATCACCACAACCTCCAGATGATCGCGATCCTCGGGATGGCCATCGGCCTGATCCGTGGCGGCGGCCGGGCCGGAGCCGGAGCCGGGGCGCTGGCGGCCCTGTCGCTGGCGATCGGGCTCGAGGGCCTGCCCTCCGTCGCGCTCGGCGCGCTGTTCGCCGTCGGCGACTGGGTGCTTCGCGGGCGCCCCGCCCTGCCGGCGTTCCTCGGCTTCGGGATCGGCCTCGGGCTGGCGGCGCCGCTGCTGTTCGGGGCGCAGACCGCGCCGCATCTCTGGGGCGCGACCGCCTGCGACGCGCTCTCGCCGCCCTGGCTCTGGCTGGCGGCCGGCGGCGGCGCGGCCGCGCTCGCCTGCGCCGGGCTCGACCGCCGGGTCGGCTCCGTCGGCGGCCGCCTCGCGGTCGTCGCGGCGACCGGCGCCGTCCTCGTCGGCGGCTTCGCCCTCCTGTTCCCGGTCTGCCTCGGCGGCCCGTTCCCGGGGATGACGCCGCTGGTCCGCGACCGCTGGCTGCTCACGGTGAACGAGATGTCCTCGGTGCCGAAATTCCTCGCCGGCCGGCGGTGGGAGGTGCTGGTCTACTATCCGGTGCTGGCGCTGGCGGCGCTCGCGACGACCTGGGCGGCGTTCCGGGGACCGGCGGCGCATCGGCGCGCCTACGGCGTCGCGGCTCTGCTGCTGTGGCCGGGGCTGGTCATCGGCTGGTTCCAGTTCCGCGGAATCTACGTTGCCTCCGGGTTGATCCCGCTGGTGGCGGGTCCGGCGCTCGCCCGCGGCCTGGCGCTGGCGGCCGACCGCGCCGCCGCGCCGCGCCTGCGCCTCGGCCTCGTCGCGCTCGGGGTCGGGCTCGTCAGCACCGCCTGGATGATCCCGGTCGTGCTGGCCGGCCTGATCCGGGACGGCGGCGACACGTCCGCCACGGCCGCGAGCTTCGCCTGCCAGGCCGACGACGCGGTGACGCCGCTGGCGGCCCTCCCCCCCGGCACCGTGCTGGCGCCGATCATCATGGGACCGTCGATCCTGATGCGGACGCCGCACGCGGTGGTCGCGGCGCCCTATCACCGGGCGATCCCGGGGCTTACCGCCGCGATCGAGGGTCTCGGCGGCAGCGAGGCCGACCTGCGCCGGCATGTGGCGGCGCACGGCGTCCGCTACGTCATCGTCTGCCGCACGCGGCCGAGCCAGGGCCTCGACGGCCCTGCCTTCGCCACGCGCCTCGCCCGCGGCGACGTGCAGGCCGACTGGCTCGAGCCGCTGCCCGTCGGCGGCGACGTGCTGAAGGTCTGGCGGGTGCGATAGCCCAGGGTTCGACCGGGTCCCGTCGCCCCCCTGCCTTCATAGCGGTCGTGACACGGAGGCGCGCCTTCGGCGGCCTACTTCACCACGCGGTCGAGCTTGTTGTTGACGAAGAAGTACAGCTCCTTCGCGCCGGGCTCGGTGTAGAGCACCTGGACCTCGCGGCCGGCGCGGCCTTCCCCGACCAGCACGTCCACCGGCGGGCGGCCCTTCAGCCGCACGAGATCGCACTCGCCGATGCCCGGCTCGATCGCGGCGGCGCTCGCCGGGGCCGGACCGGTGCAGGATCCGTCCGGCGCGAGCACCGGGCCGGTGAAGGTCGCCGCCGCGGGCACGCGCGGCGGGATTGGCACGATCTCCGAGGGCGCGGGCGGGGGCGTCCGCTCGGTCACGGTGCAGGCGCCGAGGAGGGCGGCCGCGATCAGGCCGGCGCCGGCGAGGGTCCGCAGATCTGGCAACGTCACGGCGCCTCCTTGCGCTGCGGGTTGGGGGCCGTCGCCTCGCGCGCCTTCAGCGCGGCGGCGTAGAGGGCGGAGACATCGCGCTTGAACGCCGCCCGGGCATCGGGGCGGGAATAGAACATGTGCCCGCCGGGGTACACCGCCAGCGACAGCCGCGGCTCCGCCCCGTAGGACGGGATCTGGTCGATCAGCAGCTTGGAGGCGAAGTACGGCGTCACCAGGTCGGTGAAGCCGTGCGCCACCAGCACGCGGACGTTGCCGTCGAGCGCCAGCACGCCGCGCAAGGCGCCGACCGCCTCCGGCGCGGAGCGGCCGCCGCCCCAGCTCCAGCCTCGGTTCACGGCCGTGTTCAGGAGCTCGTAGCGCAGGTTCGTCACGCGCCAGTTCAGCGTCTTCGCGTAGAGGTCGATCATCGCGCTGGTGAGCGGCGCCTGGAGCGCGGTGAGCAGCGGGTCGTCGAAGCCGGAATGCGCCGCGGTCGGGTCGGGGTCCCATCCCGAGACGCCGGTGTCGTAGGCGCTGGCGACTCGGCCCGACGCGCGGTCGACCTCGCGCTGGACGCTGCTCGAGGACAGCCGGCCGCCCTGCGCCTTGACGAAGGCCGGGTCGAGCCCGGTCAGCGCGGCGACGCGCTCGGTCAGGCGCGCCACCGCCGGCGCGTCGTCGGGCCCCTTGAGCAGGTCGGCGAGGTAGGCACCGGTGGCGTAGCGCTCGGTGTCGGCCAGGGTCTCGCGGGTCGGCACGGTGCCGGCCCGCTCCAGGGCGCCGGCCGCGTAGGAGGGCAGCCGCAGGACGTTGCCCCAGGGGTTGGCGCGCGGGGGCGCCAGGGTGCCGAAATCGAGCACCGGCGACAGCAGCACGAGGCCCGACAGCCCGACGCCGATGTCCTCCTGCAGCTTGGCCGCGATGAGCGGTCCCCGGAAGCCGCCGTAGCTCTCGCCGACGTAGAATTTCGGGTCGCCCATCCGGGTGTTGACGCGCAGGTAGCGGGCGATCGCCGCCGACAGCACCGAGGCGTCCGACTCCACGCTCCAATACGCCTTGCCGTCGCCGTCCGCGGCGCGGCTGTAGCCGGTGCCGACCGGGTCGATGAAGACGAGGTCGGTGAAGTCGAGCCAGGTGCCGTCGTTCGGCACCAGCGCGACCGAGCGCGACGGGCTGATGCTCGCGCCGTCGGCCGGCAGCCGCCACGGCCCGATCGCGCCGATGTTCAGGTAGGCGGAGGCCGCCCCCGGCCCGCCGTTGATCGCGAAGGTGATCGGCCGCACCGTCCCGGCCGCCGCGGGCCGGGTGTAGGCGACGAAGGCGATCTCGGCCTGCAGCTTGCCCGATTCGTCGACCAGCGGCAGGCTGCCCGCGGTCGCGGTGAAATCGAGCTTCTGGCCGTTGGGAAGCGTGACGCTCTGCTCGGTGGTGACGTCGGGCGGGAGCTTCTTTCCCTCCGGCGCGCGCGCCTCGGTGGGCCCGCGCTGCGGCGCCTGCGCCGCCGCCGCAAGCGGAACGATCGCGAAGAGAAGCGCGACGAGTGCCGCGAACCCCCTCCCCCCTCTGCGGGGGAGGGTGGCCCTCGCGTCAGCGAGGGTCGGGAGTGGGGCGCGACCTCTCCGGATACGGCGCTCCCCTCTCCCCCTCTGCTCCGCAGGGTACCCGCCCCCGCAAAGGGGGGAGGGAAGAACGCGCGCCATTTTCATGATCGGCATGGTCGGTCCTGCATTCCAGTCGCGGGGGAGCGTCACGCCTTCTTCAGCCAGCGGCCACCGTCGTCCTGCTGCCAGTAGGCGACCGCGTGGCCGGCGGCCTTGGCGGCCTTCCACTGCTCGCGGGCGCGCAGGAGCGCGTCCTGGTCGGTGCCGTCGAACAGCACGCAGATCCGCTCGTAGTCGCCCGCATCCGGCGGCAGGTCCGCGCCCTCGACGAGGAAGCGGATCGCGGCGGCGTTGGGGTTGGTGTCGCGCAAGGTCAGCACCACCGGCTGGCTCGCCGCGTCGGGCTCGCGATCGGTGCCGTGGGGCAGGAAGCTGTCGTCGCGGAAGGTCCAGAGGTGATCGTCCAGCGCCTGGAGCCGTTCCTCGCTCGCCGCCTGGATCGCCGCCTGCCAGCCGCGCTCGCGCGACTTCTCGACGAGGTTCGGCAGCACCGCTTCGAGCGGCTGGTTCTGGAGGTGGTAGAAGAGGATGTCCGTCACGCCCGCTCAGATAGGCCGGTGGGCGCGCTTTGCACAGCGCGTCATCGGCGCACTCACCCGGGCAGGATGACGTGCGGGACGAACAACGCCGCGTCGGTGGTGATCGGGCCGGCCGCCTCGCGCAGGCCGATCCCGACGCAGGCGTCGCCGACGATCCAGGCGCCGACGAGGGCGTGGCGCCCGTTGAAGCACGGCAGCTCGGCGAGCGCCTGCCGGACATGGCCGCCCGCGCCGTAGGGGCCGTGATCCTGCGCCAGCACCGCGCCGTCGCGCACCATCAGGACGTTGGCGCCCTCGCGCGAGAACAGCGGCTTCTTGACGAACGAGGCGCCGAGCCGCGCCTTCTGCGGGTCGTTCTCGAAATAGGCCGGCAGCAAGGTTCGGTGGCCGGGCTCGCGGGCGTAGAGGTGCGGCAGCAGCCCCTTGTTGGACAGAATAGCCTTCCAGGGCGGTTCGAGGAACCGCGTCGGCGTCGCGGCGAGCGCTGCGCCGAACGCATCCGCGAACGCCCATTCCCACGGGTAGAGCTTGAACAGGGTCGCGATCGGCGCCTCCGTCCGGTCGACGAAGGCGCCGCTCGCGGCAAGGCCGATATCGCCGAGGTCGAGGAAGCGGGTCGCGAGGCCGGCCTGGCGCGCGCAATCCTCCAGGTAGGCGACGGTGCCGCGGTCCTCGGGCGCGTCGGCGTAGGCCGCCAGGGCCAGGGAGGTGCCGTCGACCGCCCGAGACCGCTCGATCAGGCGCTCGTGCACGGCGTTGAACTGGTCCGAGCCCGCCGGCACCCGCCCGAGCCGCAGCAGGTCCTCGAGCCAGAGCCACTGGAACACCGCGGATTCGTAGAGCGCGGTCGGCGTGTCGGCGTTGTATTCGAGGAGCTTGGCCGGGCCGGTGCCTTCGCCGCCGTAGGCGAGGTCGAGCCGCCCGTAGTGCGAGGGGTCGCCGCGGCGCCAGCTGGTGCGCACGACGTCCCACATCGCCTCCGGGATCGCCAGGGAGGCCAGGATGCGCGCGTCCTCGACCGCGTCGGCGACGAAGGCGAGGCACAGCGCGTGGAGCTCGGTGCCCGGCGCCTCGATGTCGCGCTCGATCTCGCCGAGCGTGAAGGCGTAGGCGTGGCTCTCGTCCCAATAGGGCGCGCCGTCGAGGGTGTGGAAGGTGAAGCCGTTGGCCCGCGCGCTCGCACGCCAGCCCGGCCGCTCGCCGATCGCGATGCGGCGCATCAGCCGCCGCTCCCGTGACCCGCCATCCCGTGGGAGGCGAAGCCCCGGCCGGTCGCGCCGAACCCGCCGAAGGCGGCCGGGCGCACCGCGGACGAGGCGACGCGCGCGTGCGACGACGCACCGCCGCTTCCGGTGACGACGCGGCCGCCCCAGCTCGTGCAGTAGCCGCCCGATCCGGAATACGCCGCCCCGGCCTAGCCGAGGCGATGATCGTAGACGGGCTGCGGCTCGAGGGCCTGCTCGATCCGGCGGCCGATGACGTAGCCGGCCAGCATCGGCACGAAGCGGCCGGCCGCGCTCGTCGCAACGGCGGTTCCGTCGACGCAATGCCCGGCGCCGTGATGCCCCTCGCAATCGGCCAGGGAGAGGTAGCGCGGCGCCGCCTCCGGATAGGCCGCCAGCGCCGTGGCGTAGGTGCTCCGGCAATCGGCCTCCGTCCGAATGCCGCCGCGGATGCAGGCGTCGGGACCGCCGTAGACCAGGACGTCCTCCTCGCGCTGCGAGGGATCGTACCGCCCGAGCGCGAGGGCCGTGGCGCCGGCGCCGGCGACGAGCGCGACGGTGGTCGAGCGCTTCGAGGACCGTTCGATGGACGAGGCCATGATCGTTCGGACCGTCTCGGACGGCCCGGCTCCCTGGCGGCAGAACGCCGCGAGGCCCGGATGTAGGAACGCCGGCGGCCCTTGAGAAGATCGTCCAGCTTCGCCGGCCGGCTCCGCCGCGGCGCCCGATGCGCGATCCGCGACGCCTGGCGCCGCTCGCTCGGCGGATCACGATCGCGGGCTCGTCAGTAGGTCATGGCCGCCGCATCGATCACGCCGCCGGCGAGCGACGCCGAGGCGAGCAGGATCGCCGCGGCGCCTTCGCCCGCCGCGATCCGCCGGGACAGGTCGGGCAGGACGAGCCGGACCAGAAAGTAGATCAGGATCTGCGCGACGAGGGCGACGAGGCCCCAGATCACGCAGTCGAGGGCCGATTGCGCGTTGTAGATCGCCACGGCCAGCGGCAGCGCGTAGCCGAGCAGGCTGCCGCCGAGCGCGGTGGCGGCGGCGACGTTGTTCGCCCGCATCAGCGCGATCTCGCGGTGCGCCGTCGCCGTCAGGTAGACGCCGAGGTAGAGCGCCACGAGCCCGCAGGCGATGGCGCCGTAGCCGAGGAAGGCGGGCAGCCCGGAGATCGAGGTCATCGCGGGCGGTCCCGCCTCACACCAGGCGGCTCTGCTCGATCGCGGCGCCGACGAAGCCCTCGAACAGCGGATGCGGCGCGAAGGGACGCGACTTCAGCTCCGGGTGGAACTGCACGCCGATGAACCACGGGTGGCCGACATGCTCGACCGTCTCGGGCAGGAGCCCGTCCGGCGACAGGCCGGAGAAGCGCAGGCCCTTGGCCTCGAGCCGCTCGCGATAGGCCATGTTGACCTCGTAGCGGTGGCGGTGGCGCTCGGAGATGTGGGTGCTGCCGTAGATCCCGGCGATCTTCGTGTCGGGGTGCAGCGTCGCATCGTAGGCGCCGAGCCGCATGGTGCCGCCGAGGTCGCCAGCGGCGGCACGCTGCTCCAGCTCGTTGCCGCGCAGCCACTCGGTGAGCAGGCCGACCACCGGCTCGGCCGTGTCGCCGAACTCGGTCGAGTTCGCGTCCGGCACGCCGGCGAGCGACCGGGCCGCCTCGATCACCGCCATCTGCATGCCGAAGCAGATCCCGAAATACGGGATCTTCCGCTCGCGGGCGAAGCGCGCCGCGCGGATCTTGCCCTCCGCCCCCCGCTGGCCGAAGCCGCCGGGCACCAGGATGCCGTTGATGCCTTCGAGGAACGGGGCCGGGTCCTCGCGCTCGAACACCTCCGCCTCGATCCATTCGAGGTTGACGCGGCAGCGATGGCTGATGCCGCCGTGGATCAGCGCCTCGGTGAGCGACTTGTAGGCGTCCTTCAGGCCCGTGTACTTGCCGACGATGGCGATGGTGACCTCGCCCTCGGGGTTCTTCACCCGCTCGGAGATCGTGCGCCAGCGCGACAGGTCCGGCTCGCCGTCGTGGGCGAGGCCGAAATGCGCGAGCACCTCGCGGTCGAGGCCAGCCTCGCGGTAGGAGAGCGGCACGTCGTAGATCGAGGCGACGTCGCGCGCCTCGATCACCGCGGTCTCGCGCACGTTGCAGAACAGCCCGAGCTTGCGCCGCTCGTCGGCGGGTATCGGCCGGTCGCAGCGGCAGAGCAGGATGTCGGGCTGGATGCCGATCGAGCGCAGCTCCTTCACCGAGTGCTGCGTCGGCTTGGTCTTCAGCTCGCCGGCGGACGGGATGTAGGGCAGCAGCGTCAGGTGCACGAAGGCGGTCGAGCCGCGCGGCAGGTCGTTGCCGAGCTGGCGGATCGCCTCGAAGAACGGCAGGCCCTCGATGTCGCCGACCGTGCCGCCGATCTCGACGAGCACGAAATCGAAGGCGTCGTTGCCGTCGCGGACGAAGTCCTTGATCGCGTTGGTGACGTGCGGGATCACCTGGATCGTCGCGCCGAGGTAGTCGCCGCGGCGCTCCTTGGCGATGATGTCCTGGTAGATCCGGCCGGTGGTGATGTTGTCGGCGCGCGTCGCCGGGACGCCGGTGAAGCGCTCGTAATGCCCGAGGTCGAGGTCGGTCTCGGCGCCGTCGTCGGTGACGAAGACCTCGCCGTGCTGGGTCGGACTCATCGTGCCCGGGTCGACGTTGAGGTAGGGGTCGAGCTTGCGCAGGCGGACCGAGTAGCCGCGCGCCTGGAGCAGCGCCGCGAGCGCCGCCGAGGCCAGACCCTTGCCGAGCGAGGAGACCACGCCGCCGGTGATGAAAACGTACCGCGTCATGGGCCTCGGTCCATAGAGAAGGCTGGGCGATTCGCCAAACGGCATGCCACCCGCACCGCGCGATTCCCACGGAATTCGCACAATGCTGGATTGGGCCGGCCTAGGGCGGGAGCGTTAAGTTTCCTTTGCCCGATCGAACGGCGCGGCTGCGTCGTTCCGATTCGATCGCGGCGTTCAACGCGACTGGGGCGCGTCCGGAACGGCCGGCTGGGTCGGAGTCGGGGCCGGGGCCGCCGGCGCGGCGGGCGCCGCCGGGGTGCCCGCGGCCGGGGTGTTGTTCTGCCGGCGCAACGTGTCGAGCAGGTTGTCGGCGCCCGCGGGCTGGCCGGCCGGCTGCGTCGTGCCGTTGGCGCCGTCGAGGATCGATTTCGGCGCGGCGGAGCGGTGCGACATCACCGCCAGCGTCAGGCTGGTGACGAAGAACAGGGCGGCGAGAATCGCGGTGGCCCGCGTCAGCGCGTTGGCCTGGCCGCGCCCGGTCATGAAGCCCGAGACGCCGCCGCCGCTGCTGCCGGCGCCGAGGCCGAGCCCGCCTTCGGACCGCTGCAGCAGCACCACGCCGATCAGCGACAGCACGATGATGAGATGGACGACGATCAGGACGGTCTGCATCGGAATTCCGGAATCGTTCTTGCGCGCGCCGGTCCCGGGAGCCGCTCGCTGGGACGGGGAGCCGGACACGACGGCCGGAGCTGCATCGCACCGGCTACAAATCTGCCGGGGGCATACACCACAAGCGTGCGGGCGCCAAACGTGACGATCGGCGCGCCGATGTCAGCCGCCCGGCTCCCCGGACGATCGCTCCGCGTGCTCAAAGGCGGGCGCGAAGAGCGGCGCTTCGGATCGACCGCCTCGGACCGGAGGATGACGCCATGCCCATCTCACGCCGCCTCGTGCTCGCCGTGGCGCTCGCCGCCTCCGTCGCCCGGGCCGCCCCGGCGGGCGCGGCGGGACCGGAGGCCGAGGTGGAGGCGGCGGTCGACACCCTGACCGCGGCCCTGCTCGCGCCGGACGCGGCCACCCTCGACGCGCTGGTGCTCGACGGCCTGAGCTACGGTCATTCGAGCGGCGCCGTGCAGGGCAAGGCGGCCTTCGTCGACGCGCTGACGAGTGGGCGCTCCGCCTTCCCGAGCATCGTCCTGTCGGACCGCTCGGTCTCGGTCGTCGGCGAGGACGCCATCGCCCGGCACGTGTTCAGCGGCGAGACGACCTCCGGCGGCAAGACCGCGCCGGTGCGCATCGGCGTGATGCAGGTCTGGCACCGGGACGGCGGCCGCTGGCGGCTGCTCGCCCGGCAGGCCTACAAGATCTGAGCGGGCGCGGATCGCTCAGGCGTAGGCGGCGCAGATTCCCAGAAAATCCTCGGCGACGAGGCTGGCGCCGCCGACGAGCGCGCCGTCGACGTTCTCCACCGAGAGCAGCTCGCGCGCGTTGCCGGGCTTGACCGAGCCGCCGTAGAGGATGCGGATCTTGGCCGCCTCCTCGCCGACGAGCTTGTCGAGCATCTCGCGCAGGGAGGCGTGGACCTCGGCGATCTCGCGCGCCGTCGGCGTGCGGCCCGAGCCGATCGCCCAGACCGGCTCGTAGGCGATCACGGTGTCGGCGCCGGTCGCGCCCTTCGGCGTGCCGATGGCGAGCTGCGCCCGGACGATGTCGAGGGCCCGGCCCTGCTCGCGCTCCTCCATGGTCTCGCCGACGCAGATGATGCCGCACAGGCCGGCGCGCCGGGCGCCCAGGGCCTTGGCGTGGACGCCGTCGTCGGTCTCGTGATGGTAGGCCCGGCGCTCGGAATGTCCGACGATGACGTAGCGCGCGCCGAGGTCGGCCAGCATCTCGGCGGAAATCGAGCCGGTGAAGGCGCCGCTCGGCTTGGCATGAAGGTTCTGGCCGCCGATGGCGATCGACGAGTCGTAGGTCGCGGCGACGCAGGCCGAGATCAGCGTCGAGGGCGGGCAGATCAGCAGGTCGATCGTCTCGGCGAGCGCAGGGGACAGGCCGGTCCGCACCGCGTCGACCACGGGGATCGAGGCCCGGGTGCCGTTCATCTTCCAGTTGCCCGCAACCAGGGGCCGCCGTCCCGAACGCATCATCGATGTCCCTGCCGTCCCAAACGCCTGCCGGCGCACGCGTGGGCCGGGGCTACCAGAGCCCGCATGAGGGCGCAAACCGGATCGGCCGCGCCGGGAGACGATCCGCGACGAAGATCACCCGGCCCCCGCTCCGGGGACGGGCGGCATGCCGAGACGCGATGGATCGAAAGAACCGAGGACACCCGCGCGGGGGATGCCGGCGAGGCGGAGGGGCGATAGGCCGAAAACGGCTACCTTATGTTAGACCCCGTTTCATAATGGGGTGAGCGGCAGGTGTCGCGGGCGTTGGGAGAGTGTCTGACGCTCACCCTGGATCGCCGATGTGGACCCCTACCGCTCGCACCGAGCTTGCGCGCGAAAGCCGCCCCTACGCAACCTGCCTGACCGACGCTGAATGGGCCGTCGTCGGCGCGATGCTGCCTAGTCCCGCATCAAGGGGTCGCCCCTGGCGCTGGCCGATGCGGTCGGTGCTTGATGGCGTCCTGTATGTATTACGGACAGGCTGCGCATGGCGGCACCTGCCGCATGAGTTCCCACCCTGGTCAACCGTGCATCGCTGGTTCTTGCGCCTGTCAGCTTCGGGCGTGTTCGAGCGCCTCGCCCACGTTCTCACGATGGACGACCGCGAGCGAGCCGGGCGTGAGGCCAGCCCGACGGGTGCCGTCATGGATGCGCAGGCGGCGCGCTCGGGCGGCGTCGGCGTCGATGGAGAACGCGGCTACGATCCAGCCCGGCGTGTGGTGGGCCGCAAACGCCACGCGCTGACCGACACGGATGGCCGTCTTCTGATCGCCGCCGTCTCGCCTGCTGACCTCCACGACAGCCATGGGGGAGTTGCGCTTTTGCGTGCCTCGCGCGGTCTCTGGCCGTTCCTGGCGCACTGCTTCGCAGACCGAGCTTATCGAGGCGAGCGCGTCGGAACCGCGACGGCGATCACCATCGAGATCATTGCGCCCGACGAGGGACAGAAGGGCTTTGCGGTTCAACCGCGACGCTGGGTCATCGAGCGAACCTTCGGATGGATCAGTCGATGCCGCAGGCTCGCCCGTGATCACGAGGCGACGGCCTCTTCCGCACTCGCCTTCTTCGTCCTGGCAGCAGCTATGATCCTCGTCAGACGCCTGGCACGAGCGTTATGAAACGGGGTCTTAGATCGGCCTTAATTCCTGACATGCGATCACGGCGCATGCGCGGTCCACGGACATTCCTTCATGCGAGAGGCGGAGCGACGGCGGTCGAATTCGCCCTCGTCGCGCCGATGCTGCTGTTGATGATCGCCTTCGTCATGGCCGTCGCCCTGGTGATGTTCGTCAACCAGCGGCTCGATTACGCGACGAGTCAGGCCGCGCGGCAGGTGATGATCGGCAAAGCCAAGATCAATGGCATCGATCAGGCGACGTTCAAGACCGCGCTCTGCAGCAGGCTGCCGGCCGTGATGTCGTGCGGGAACGTCGTGGTGAACCTCTACAAAGTGCAGCCGACCTTTGGCGCGAAGAGCGGCTACTACGCCTTCGTCAAGCCGGACGTCAGCGGCCTCCTGGTGCCGTCCCAGACGAGCGGATCGGGCCAGTACGATCTCGGCAATGCTGGAGACTATCAGTACCTGCAGGTCATCTACCCGATTTCGGTCCTGCCGAGCGTCTTCGCATCCATGCTCGGCACCGACGGCTCCACGAGCTACCTGGCGATCTCGACGGCGGCATTCCGCAACGAGAAGTTCTGATGGCACCCCGTCGGCCATCCCTCACGCAACGCTTCCGCGACGACCGGCGCGGGCTGTCGGCGGTCGAGTTCGCGCTCGTCCTGCCGGTGCTGCTCGCGCTGATGCTCGGCGGCATCCAGTTGGTCACGTACGTGAACGCGACGCGCAAGGTCGAGCTCGTCGCGCACTCGATCAGCCAGATGATCTCACAGGTGCCGCCGCCGCCGGGGGCCACGATCGCCACGGTCAACGCGACCGACCTTCACTTCAGCTTCGATTCGGCGCTCGTGCTGTTCCCCTACGTCATGAAGGATGCGGCCCGGCAGAACGTGCTTTGGTCGAACGACATCACCATCAAGTACGCCAGCGTCGCCTTCACGCAGAAGTCGACCGCCTGCAACGACCCGGCCGACATGAGCGCCTGCTACACGGCCAACGTCGTGTGGACGAGCACGGGCACGTCCGGCAGCACCCAGCGCTCCTGCGGGACGCCTTTGCTGCCCGCCGACAATACCGCCGCGCCGAACGTCGGAACCTTGCCGCGCTCGGTCTACGGTCCCGGCTCGATCATCGTCATCGACGTGGCATTCACCTTCAAGCCGACCTTCGGCGCCAAGTTCTTTTCAGGCAGCCAGATCGCCCGCTCGGTCTACGTCCAGCCGCGCTACGCCACCCTCGTGAACTACGACACCGCGAACAGCGACGGGATCGCCACGAAATGTTCTGGCTACTGAACCGCCTTCGCCGGGCAGACCGGCACGCCATCTCGCGTCCGAGCTTTGCGGAGGCACGGGGTGGCAACGTCGCGATGATCTTCGGCCTCAGCCTCATCCCGCTGGTCGGGCTCATCGGGCTCGGGGTCGATTACGGCGTCGCGATCACCAACAAGACGAAGCTCGACGGCGCGGCGGACGCGGCCGCGGTCGCGGCCGTGGCGACGGCCAAGGCCTACATCGCCGCCAACCAGGGCCAGCCCAACCTCACCGCCAAGGCGATCGCTGCGGGCATCACCCAGGCCACCAACGTCTTCAACGTCAACGCGGGGAAGGTGCCGTTCACCACCTACACGCTGCAGACGCCGCAGCTGGCCCCGGACGGCCAATCCCTGACGTCGACGGTCGCCTACACCGCCACCGTGACGAACACCTTCGGCCGGATCTTCCGCACGCCGACGACCCCCCTCGCCAACACGGTGACCGCGTCGACCGACCTTGCAAGCTACCTCGACTTCTACGTGATGGTGGACGTGTCGGGATCGATGGGGCTGCCGACCTCGGCCAGCGACATGAACCTGCTCGCCAGCATGAACGTCGAATCGACGCTCACCGATTCCAAACAGGGATGCATGTTCGCTTGCCACTGGCCCGGAGCCAACGGGTGGAACCTGGCAGTCAATTACAAACCGAAACCGATTCAGTTGCGTTCGGATTCTGTCAACAATGCCGTTTGCTCGCTGCTTCAGCGTGCCACGAGCCAAATGATCGTCCCGAACCAGTACCGGGTCGGCATCTATCCGTTCATCAATCAGTTGGCGACGCTTTCTCCGCTCTCCAGCAACCTTGCCACGGCGAACACGGCGGCCGAATGCACGAAGCAACCTCCAATGGCGTTCACCAATCTTCTCGATACCAACACCACCCAGCTCTCCGTCAACGGCGATCCGAGCACCGGCACGGGGAGCGGCGGGACGCATTTCGAGGTCGCCCTGCCTCAGATGAAGTCGACCATCTCGGCTTACGGTGATGGCTCATCCACCAGCAACCCGAAGCCGTTCGTGTTTCTCATCACGGACGGCATGCAGAACGGTCAACACTACTATCTTTGGAAGAACGGAAAGTACACGTATCCTGGAAACCCATCGAAGTTCAACGGCTATGCCAACGCGTGGTGGGACGGCTCCAGCCCCGCCCAGATGGACCCGTCCAATTGCACAGCGCTGAAGAACGCCGGCGCGACAATTTCAGTCCTCTACATCCCCTATATTACGATCAACTCAACCAACGACGGAACCTATACGGCTTGGAAGAACAATCAGGTCAACCAATTCAGCCCGACGCTCTCGACCCCGCTCAAGAGCTGCGCCTCGCCGGGCTTCTTCTTCACGGCCAGTTCGGCGGACGAAATCAACGCTTCGCTGAGCGCGATGCTCGACCGCGCCGTGAAGATGACCCGCCTGACGCAGTAGGCTCGGCGGCGGCCTTTGCCTGCCGGTGCGGACTAGGCTATCGCGGGCGGATCGAAGGACGGCGCCTCGCGGCGCCCGACAGGGCCGGATGCCTCCGGCGATCCGAGCGCGCGTAAGCTAAGAGAATGCTGCAGAACATCCGCAACGCGAGCCAGCACTGGCTCGGCAAGATCGTGCTGACGGTGATCTTCACGTTCCTGATCGCGGGCGTCGCGGTCTTCGGCGTCGAGGAGTTCTTCCGCGGCGGCTCGTCGACCGCGGTGGCCACGGTCGGCAAGACGCCGATCACGGCCGAGGCCGTCCGCACCGCCTACCAGAACCAGCTCCAGCGCTACCAGACGCAGATGCGGCGCACGCTGACCCCGGATCAGGCGCGGGCGCTCGGCGTCGACCGGCAGGTGCTGTCCCAGCTCGTGACCGAGGCGTCGCTCGACCAGAAGACCTCCGATCTCGGCCTCGCGGTGCCCGACGCCTCGGTGATCCGGGCGATCCACGACGAGAAGAGCTTCCAGAACGCGCAAGGCCAGTTCGAGTCGGCGCTGTTCTACCAGACCCTCCAGCGCGCCGGCCTGAACGAGGCGATGTTCGTGCGCGAGCAGCGCGCCGTCATCGCGCGGCTGCAGCTCGCCGAGGCGGTCTCCGCCGACCTGCACGTGCCGGAGGCGATGCGCCTGGCGGTGCATCGGTACGCCACCGAGCGGCGCAAGGCCGCTTACCTGATGCTGCCGCCCTCGGCCGCCGGCGAGGTCGCGGCGCCGAGCGAGGACGCGCTGAAGGCCTATTACGAGGGCAACCGCTCGGCCTACCGTGCCCCGGAATACCGCGCCGCGACCCTGCTGGTGCTCGACCCGGCGGCGATGGCCAAGCCCGACGCCGTCTCGGCCGAGGAGGTGCAGAAGGTCTACGACCAGGAGAAGGCGCGCTTCGGCGCGCCCGAGAAGCGCACGATCCAGCAGATCGTGTTCCCCGATGCCGCGGCCGCCGAGGCGGCACGCAAGGCGATCGCCGACGGCAAGAGCTTCGCCGCGGTGGCGGAGGAGCGCGGCACCGACGGCAAGGACCTGACCCTGGGGACGCTGACGCGGGCCGAGCTGTTCGATCCGGCCGTGGCCGATGCCGCCTTCGGCCTCGACAAGGACGGCACCAGCCAGCCGGTGAAGGGCCGCTTCGGCACGGTGCTCCTCCACGTCACCGCGATCGAGCCGGCGACGGTGAAGACGCTGGCCGAGGTCGAGCCGGAGATCCGCAGGCAGATCGCGCTGGCGCGGGCCCGCGACGGCGTCGACAAGATCCACGACGCGATCGAGGACCAGCGCGCCGGCGCCAAGCCGCTCGCCGACATCGCCAAAGAGCGCGACCTGCCGATCGTGACGATCGCGGGCGTCGACGCGCAGGGCAAGGACCCGGCGGGCCGGACGGTGGCCGGCATCCCCGATTCCGAGACGACGCTGCCGGCGCTGCTGCGCGCCGAGATCGGCGGTGACAACGAGCCGCTGCGGACCAAGGCCGGCGGCTACGTCTGGTACGACGTGACCAAGATCGACGCGGCGCACGACAAGCCCCTCGACGAGGTCCGCGACGCGGTCGCCGCAGGCTGGCGCGAAGCCGAGGTCTCGCGCCTGCTGCAGGCCAAGGGCAAGGCTCTGGCCGAGCGGCTCGACAAGGGCGAGACCCTCGCGGCGCTCGGCACCGAGATCGGCGTCAACCAGCAGGAGGGCGACGATCTGGCCCGCAACCAGGCCAAGGACGCGCTGACGGTCGACGTGGTCAACCGCATCTTCGCGACCGCCGTCGGCAAGGCCGGCTCGGCCGCGTCCGGCGAGGCGCGCGCGGTCTACAAGGTCGAGGCCGCGACGATGCCGGCCTTCGTCGCCGGCAGCCCGGCGGACAAGACCATCGAGGGCAACTTCCGCACCGCGCTGGCCGACGACGTGCTCGGCGAATACATCGCCGAGGTGCAGAAGAACGCCGGCGTCAGCGTCAACCAGGCGGCGCTGCGGCGCGCGATCGGCGGAGAGTACTAGGGCCGATGGCGGACGCGTCCGACTACGCCGCCTACGCGGCGGCCTACGAGGCCGGTCGCCCGGTCCTCCTCGACCTGACGCTGGTGGCCGACCTCGAGACGCCGGTCGCCGCGTTCCTCAAGCTGCGCAGCCGCCATTCCGGCCCGGCCTTCCTGCTCGAATCGGTCGAGGGCGGCGTGGTGCGCGGGCGCTACTCGATGATCGGCCTCGATCCCGACCTCGCCTGGCGCTGCCGCGACGGCCGCGCCGCGCTCGCCCGCGACGACCTCTCCGCCTTCGTCGCCGACGCGCGCGCGCCGCTCGAGTCCCTGCGCGCGCTGATCGCCGAGAGCGCGATCGTGGAGGGCGAGGGCCCCGAGCTTCCGCCGATGGCGGCCGGCCTGTTCGGCTATCTCGGCTACGACATGGTCCGTGCCATGGAACGGCTGCCCGAGCCCAATCCCGACCCGCTGAACGTGCCCGACGCCATCCTCGTGCGCCCGCGGGTGATGGTGGTGTTCGATTCCGTGCGCGACCTGATCACCGTGGTCTGCCCGGTGCGCCCGGCGGCCGGGGTGACGGCGAAGGCCGCCTACGAGGCGGCGCTGGCGCGCCTCGACCGGATCGCCGAGGCGCTGGAAGGCCCGCTGCCGATCGAGGCGCGGGTCGACCTCGCCGCGGTCGCGAGGCCCGAGCCGGTCTCGAACACCTCGCCGGAGGCCTACCTCGCGATGGTGGCCAAGGCGAAGGAATACATCGCCGCCGGCGACGTGTTCCAGGTGGTGCTGTCGCAGCGCTTCGAGGCGCCGTTCACCCTGCCGGCGATCGCGCTCTACCGCTCGCTGCGGCGCACGAACCCGGCGCCGTTCCTATGCTACCTCGACTTCTGCGAGTTCCAGGTCGTCTGCTCGTCGCCCGAGATCCTCGTGCGGGTGCGCGACGGCAAGGTCACGATCCGGCCGATCGCCGGCACGCGCCGCCGCGGCGCGACGCCGGCCGAGGACCGCGCGCTCGCCGACGAGCTGCTGGCCGACCCCAAGGAGCGCTCCGAGCACCTGATGCTGCTCGACCTCGGCCGCAACGACGTCGGCCGCGTCGCCCGGCTCGGCACCGTCACCGTCACCGGCTCGTTCTTCCTCGAATACTACAGCCACGTGATGCACATCGTCTCGAACGTCGAGGGCGACCTCGACCCGAAGCACGACACCCTGGCCGCGCTCGCGGCCGGGTTCCCGGCCGGCACGGTCTCGGGGGCGCCGAAGGTGCGGGCGATGGAGATCATCGACGAGCTCGAGCGCGAGAAGCGCGGGCCCTACGGCGGCTGCATCGGCTATTTCGGCGCGCGCGGCGAGATGGACACCTGCATCGTCCTGCGCACCGCGATCGTGAAGGACGGCCGCATGCACGTGCAGGCCGGCGCCGGCATCGTCTACGATTCCGATCCGCAATCCGAGCAGCAGGAATGCGTGAACAAGGCCCGCGCCCTGTTCCGCGCGGCCGAGGACGCGGTGCGCTTCGCGGCGCAGGCGAAGCGCGGGCAGTAGGCTCAGCCGAGCGCGCGCAACGCGGTCCGCAAGGCATCCGCATCGACCCCGCCGAGCGCCGCATCGACGGCCGCGTGCGTCTCGCGCCAGACCGGCACCGCGGCCGCGAGGCTGGCGCGACCGGCCTCCGTCAAGGCCAGGAGGCGGCCGCGCCGGTCCTTCGGATCGACGGCGACCGTCGCGAGGCCGCGCCGCTCCAGAACCTTCACGGCGGCGGTGAGCGTCGTCCGGTCCATCGCGAGCAGGCGGGCCACCGACGCCATCGGCGCCGGCTCGGGCCGGTTGAGGGACATCAGCAGCGAGAACTGCCCGCTCGTCAGCCCGAGCGGCCGCAGCGCGTCGTCGAAGCGGCGACCGAGGGCGCGGGCCGCGCGCTGGGCATGCAGGCAGAGGCACGTCTCGCGGACGGCGGCGGTGGTCGCGAAGGGGACGACGGTTGACATCCGTCGAATTACGTTGATATCAACGCAAATCGCAATGCGACAAACGTGCCTGTTCCGGGAGCCGAGACCATGGCGGATCACGCGGGCACCTTCGTCTGGTACGAGCTGACGACGCCCGACATCGCGTCGGCGCAGGCCTTCTACGGTGCGGTCGCGGGTTGGAGCATCGTCGATGCGGGGATGCCCGGGGTCGACTACCGCATCGCGCGGGCGGGCGACGTCCGAATCTGCGGGATGATGGCCCCGACCGGATGCGAGCCCCCCGCCGGCGCGCGGCCGGGCTGGCTCGGATACGTCGCGGTCGCCGACGTGGACGCCTCCGCCGCGCGCGTGACGGCGGCCGGCGGGCGCGTGACCTTCGGACCGCGCGACATCCCGGGCGTCGGCCGGTTCTGCATGGCCGCCGACCCGCAGGGCGCCGCCTTCGCGCTGTTTCGCGGCGACGGGACGCCGCCGCCGATGCCGCCGCCGGGCACGCCCGGCCCGTTCGGCTGGCACGAGCTGCACGCCCGCGACGGGGAACCGGCCTTCGCCTTCTATGCCGGCCTGTTCGGCTGGGAAAAGTCCATGGCGGTCGATATGGGGCCGATGGGCACCTACCAGGTCTTCGCCCGCCACGGGGTCGACCTCGGCGGGATGATGAGCTCGCCGATGCCGGCAGCCCCGTGCTGGCTGTTCTACAT
Source organism: Methylobacterium sp. J-092 (assembly GCF_022829325.1). Lineage (NCBI taxonomy): Bacteria > Pseudomonadati > Pseudomonadota > Alphaproteobacteria > Hyphomicrobiales > Methylobacteriaceae > Methylobacterium > Methylobacterium sp. J-092. The sequence goes on from NZ_JAKSXU010000075.1 coordinate 30,270, forward strand.
CGCCGTCGAATCGATCGACGCCGCGGCCGAGCGGGTCGCTGCGGCCGGCGGCACCGTCCTGCAGGGCCCGCACGCGGTGCCGGGGGGCGCCTGGATCGTCCAGGCGCGGGATCCGCAGGGCACGCTGTTCGCCCTGGTGGGGCCGAGGGCGGCGGCCTGACCGGCGTGAAGCGGCAGACGCGCCCGACGCCTTGACCGGCGCCGCCGGCCGGGCCAGATCGTCGGTCATGGAACCCGCGCCGACGCCCTCCGTCCTCGTCATCGACAACTACGATTCCTTCACCTGGAACCTCGTCCACCTGATCGGCCCGCTCAGCGGCGCGATCGACGTGGTGCGCAACGACCAGGTGACGGTCGACGAGATCCGCGCGCGCGCGCCCGACGCCCTGGTGCTGTCGCCCGGGCCCTGCACCCCGAACGAGGCCGGCATCTGCCTCGATGCGGTCAGGGAGCTCTCGGGCGAGATCCCGATCTTCGGGGTCTGCCTCGGCCTCCAGGCGATCGGCCAGGCCTTCGGCGGCGACGTGGTGCGGGCACCCGCGCCGATGCACGGCAAGGTCTCGACCATCCGCCACGGCGCGAAGGGCATCTTCCGCGGGCTCAACGACAGCTTCGACGCGACGCGCTACCATTCGCTGGTGGTCGACCGCGCCGGCTGCCCCGAGGCGCTGACGGTGACCGCCGAGGCCGACGGCCTGATCATGGGCCTGGAGCACGCGCACCTGCCGGTGCACGGCGTGCAGTTCCACCCCGAGAGCATCCTCTCGCATCACGGCACGCGGATCCTGCAGAACTTCCTCGACATCGCGACGGCGTGGAACCGGGCGCGCGGGCGGGACCAGGCACGTGACAAGGCCCGTCCCGGCGTGCATTGACGCGGGATTCCCGCGAACGCGTCGCCCGTCGAGCCGATGGAATCCTTCAAGCCCCATCTCGCCAAGGTCGCCGCCGGGTTCTTCCTCGACCGGGCGGAAGCCCGCGCGGCGTTCGACGACCTGCTGTCGGGCGAGGTCACGCCCGTGCAGGCCGGCGCCTTCCTCGTCGGCCTCAAGGTCCGCGGCGAGACGCCGGACGAGATCGTCGGCGCCGTCGAGGCGATGCGCGCGCGCATGGTCCGGGTCGCGGCGCCGGCCGGCAGCGTCGACGTGGTCGGCACCGGCGGCGACCACTCGGGCAGCTACAACGTCTCGACGCTGGCCGCGATCGTCACCGCCGCCTGCGGCGTGCCGGTGGCCAAGCACGGCAACCGCGCCGCGACCTCGCGCTCGGGCGCGGCCGACGTGCTGGCAGCGCTCGGCGTCAGGCTCGGGCTCGACCCGGCGGGCCTGAGCCGGTGCCTGACGCAGGCCGGCCTGTGCTTCATGTTCGCCCAGACCCACCACGGCGCGATGCGGCACGTGGCGGCGGTGCGCTCGGAATTGCCGGTGCGCACCATCTTCAACCTGCTCGGGCCGCTCTCGAACCCGGCCGGCGTCGAATGCCAGCTGCTCGGCGTGTCGCAGGCGGCCTGGGCCGAGCCGCTGACGCAGGTCCTCGCCGAGCTCGGAAGTCGCCGGGTCTGGACCGTGCACGGCTCGGACGGGCTCGACGAGATCACCGTCACCGGCCCGACCCAGGTGGTGGCGCTGGAGGACGGCCGGATCTCGACCTTCGCGGTCGATCCGCGCGACGTCGACCTGCCGCTGCACGACCTCGAGGCGCTGCGCGGCGGCGATCCCGAGCACAACGCGCGCGCCTTGGCCGACGTCCTGTCGGGCACGCGCAACGCCTACCGGGACATCGCGGTTCTGAATGCGGGCGCCGCGCTCGTGGTCGCAGGCCTGACGCACGCCCTCGCCGACGGCGTCGCGCGGGCGCAGGATGCGATCGATTCGGGGGCGGCCCGCGCGACGCTGGCCCGCCTCGTCGCGGTCTCGAACGGATAGGGTATACCGATGGCCACCGACGCCCTCGCCGAACCGCCGCCTCCGACCGAGCCGCCGGCGACCGATCGCTCGAGCGTGCTCGCCCGCATCGAGGCCTACAAGCGCCGCGAGATCGCCGAGGCGAAGCTGCGCGTGCCGCTCGCCAAGCTGGAGACGCGCGCCGCCAAGGCCTCGCCGCCGCGGGGCTTCGCCGACGCGATCCGGGCGCACGTGGCGGAAGGGCGCCCGGCGCTGATCGCCGAGGTGAAGAAGGCCTCGCCGTCCAAGGGCCTGATCCGGGCGGATTTCGACCCGGCCGCGCTGGCCGCCGCCTACGAGAAGGGGGGCGCCACCTGCCTCTCGGTGCTCACCGACGAGCCCTCGTTCCAGGGCCGGCCCGAATACCTCACCCAGGCGCGCGAGGCCTGTCGGCTTCCGGTGCTGCGCAAGGACTTCCTGTTCGAGCCCTACCAGGTCTACGAGGCGCGGGCCTGGGGCGCCGACTGCATCCTGGCGATCATGGCCTGCCTCGACGACGACGAGGCGGAAGCCCTGGTCGAGACGGCGCACGAGCTCGGCATGGACGTGCTGGTCGAGGTGCACGACGCCGCCGAGCTCGCCCGCGCGATCCCGCTCGGCACCGCGCTGATCGGCGTCAACAACCGCAACCTGAAGACCTTCGAGGTCTCGTTCGAGACTGCGATCACGCTCGGCGCCGAGATCCCGCCCGACCGCATCGCGGTGGCCGAGAGCGGCATCGGCGGCCATGCCGACGTCGCCCGGCTCGGCCGCCACGGCCTCAACGTCGTCCTCGTCGGCGAGAGCCTGATGCGCCAGGACGACGTGACGGCGGCGACGCACGACCTGCTGTTCGGGCCCAAGGCCGCGAAGAAGGCGAAGGGCTGATCGTGGACGAACCCCGCCTCACGCACCTCGACGCCACCGGCGCGGCCAACATGGTCGACGTCGGCGACAAGCCCGCGACCACCCGCACCGCCCGCGCCGAGGGGCGGGTGGTGATGCTGCCCGCCACCCTGGCGCTGATCCGCGAGGGCGATGCCAAGAAGGGCGACGTGGTCGGCACCGCCCGCCTCGCCGGGATCATGGCGGCCAAGCGCACCCACGAGTTGATCCCGCTCTGCCATCCGCTCCTGCTCACCAAGGTCCGGGTCGATTGCGAGATCGACGACGCGCTGCCGGGCCTGCGCCTCACGGCGGAGGTCCGCGTGCAGGGCCCGACCGGCGTCGAGATGGAGGCGCTGACCGCCGTCTCGGTCGCCTGCCTCACGGTCTACGACATGGTGAAGGCCGCCGACCGCGGCATGCGGATCGAGGGCATCCGCCTGCTCGCCAAGGACGGCGGCCGCTCAGGGGCGTACCGCGCGGAGGACGCGGCGTGATGACCCCCGGCGCTCATCCCTCCCCCCTGTGCGGGGGCGGGTGGCCCACGAAGCGGGTCGGGAGAGGGGAACGTCGCATCCGGAGAGGTCGCACCCCTCTCCCGACCTTCGGTGCCGCGAGGCCCACCCTCCCCCGCGGAGGGGGGAGGGAGAAAACCAGAGCGCGTCCGGGACCGGGGGCGCTCGCGTGAGCGGCCTGATCCCCGTCGCCGAAGCGCTCGCGCGCATCCTCGCGAGCGTTCCCGGGCCGGTCGCGGCCGAAGAGGTCGCGATCGCGGAGGCCGCCGGGCGCACGCTGGCGGCCGCGGTCGTCGCCACCCGCACGCAACCGCCCTTCCCGGCTTCCGCCATGGATGGCTACGCCGTGCGCGCCGCCGACGCGACGGCCGGGGCCGCGTTGCGCCTCGTCGGCACCAGCGCCGCCGGCCACGGCTTCTCGGGCACGATCGACCCCGGCGAGACCGTGCGGATCTTCACCGGCGCGCCCGTCCCCGAGGGCGCCGACGGGATCCTGATCCAGGAGAATGCCGAGGCCGACGGCGAGACGATCCGCGCCCTCGAAGCGGTGACCGCCCAAAAATTCGTCCGCCGGGCCGGCCTCGACTTCTCCGAGGGCGACGGGCTGCTGGCGGCCGGTGACACCCTCGATGCGCGCCGCTTGGCGCTGGTCGCCGCCGCCGGCCGCGGACGGGTCTCGGTACGCCGCAAGCCCCGCGTCGCGATCCTCGCCACCGGCGACGAGCTGGTGCAGCCGGGCGAGGTCCCGGCCTGGGACCAGATCGTCGCCTCGAACGCCCTGGCGCTCGCCGCCTTGGTGAACGGCGCCGGCGGCGCGGCGATCGACCTCGGCATCGCCGGCGACACGCTTCCGGCATTGGAGGCGGCCTTCGCGCGGGCACGCGCGGCCGAGGCCGACCTTCTCGTGACGCTGGGCGGCGCCTCGGTCGGCGACCACGACCTTGTCCAGACCGCGCTCGCGGCGGAGGGGCTCGAGCTCGGGTTCTGGCGCGTGGCGCTCCGCCCCGGCAAGCCGCTGATGCACGGGCATCTCGGGGACATGCTGGTGATCGGGCTGCCGGGAAACCCGGTCTCGTCGATCGTGTGCGGGCTGCTCTTCGTCGTGCCGGCCGTGCGTGCGCTGCTCGGCGATCCGCGTGCCGGCGCCGACCGCAGCGAGCCGGCCACCCTCGGCCGCGACCTCGACGCCAACGACGGGCGCCAGGACTACATGCGCGCCGTGCTCGACACCGCACCGGACCGGCTGCCGGTGGCGCATCCGGAATCGCGCCAGGATTCGTCGATGCTGGCGGTGCTCGGCCGGGCCGAGGCGCTGCTGATCCGCGCGCCGCACGCGCCGGCCGCGCGGGCGGGCGACCCGTGCCGGATCATCCGGCTCGACCGGCCCCTCCTCTGAGCCCGCGAGGACCCGATGGACTTCCACATCGACCACGTCCACCTGCGCAGCCCCGACGCGGCGGCCGCGGCCGCCTTCTACGTCGACAAGCTCGCCGCGCGGGAGGTCCGCCGCGAGGGCACGCCGACGAGCCGGATCGTGCTCGACCTCGGCGGCCTCACGGTCTTCATCGAGCAGGCGCCGGCCGACCTGCCGCCGCCGGCGCGGGCGCCGCATCTCGGCATCGAGCATATCGGGCTCGGCGTCGCCGACATCGACGCGACGCTCGCCGACCTGCGGGCGCGCGGCGTCACGGTGCTGATCGAGACCAAGGCGATGCGGCCGGGGCTGCGGATCGCCTTCATCGACGGGCCGGACGGCGTGCGCATCGAGCTGCTGGAACGCCGCGACGCCTGATCGCGGCTTACGGCCGGCCGGTCTGCCGCAGCCGCTCCATCACCGCCTCGGGCGTGGCGTAGGCTTCCTGGCGCACGGCGCTCCAATAGCGCAGGTCGTCGAGCAGGATCGGCACGCCGGTGGTGGCGCAGCGCACGAAGGCGCCGGGCTTGACCACCCGCATCGTGCCGTCGCCATAGGCGACGACCGCCTCGCCCCCCGCTCCGCGCTCGTAACGGCCCAGCATCGTCGTCCCCGGATGATGACAATCGTTCCCAGCGTTCTAGGACGCGCGCTCGGCGAGCGAAAGCCGGCGGCGCGCACGCCCCTGCCGCCTCGCCCGCCCTCTCGACAGCCCGGCACGGCCGGTGCCAATGATCGCGGATGCCGGGCTCCTCCCCTCTCGACCTCGCCGCCCTGTTCGACGCCGCCGCCGCTGCCCGCGCCCGGGCGCACGCGCCGTACTCGCGCTTCGCGGTCGGCGCGGCGCTCCGCGACGAGCACGGCGCGATCCATGCCGGCTGCAACGTCGAGAACGCGGCCTACCCGGTCGGCACCTGCGCCGAGGCCGGGGCGATCGCCGCGATGATCCTGGCCGGCGGCCGGCGCATCCGCGAGATCCTGGTGCTCGGCGACGGCAGCGGCCTCGTCACGCCCTGCGGCGCCTGCCGCCAGCGCATCCGCGAGTTCGCCGCCCCCGAGACGCCGATCCACGCCGCAGGGCCCGGCGGGGTCGCGGAGAGCTTCACGCTCGCGGCGCTGCTGCCGGCCTCCTTCGGACCGGAGACGCTCGGTGGCTGATGCGGTCGAGACCCTGCGCGCGGCGGGCTTTGCCGGGCCCTACGCTTGCGCCATCGTCGCCGGCACCGGTCTCGGCGGGCTCGCGGACGCGCTCGCGGACGCGGTCTCGCTGCCCTATGCCGACATCCCCGGCTTCCCGGGCGCCGGCGTCAGCGGCCATCGCGGGCGGCTGCATCGCGGCGTGATCGCCGGGCGCCCGGTGCTGGTGCTCGAGGGCCGGGCCCACGCCTACGAGCACGGCGACGCGGCCGCGATGCGTATCCCGATCGCCGCGGCGAAGGCGCTCGGCGCCGCCTGCCTGCTGCTCACCAACGCCTCCGGCTCGCTGATGACGGAGGCCGGTCCCGGCAGCCTCGTGCGGCTGTCCGACCACCTCAACCTGTCGGGGATGAACCCGCTGATCGGCGAGCCGAGCGACGCCCGCTTCGTACCGATGGTGCGGGCCTACGACCCCGCCCTCAATGCCCGGCTCGACGCCGCGGCGGCGGCCTGCGGCATCCCCCTTCCCGCGGGCGTCTACGCCTGGTTCTCCGGGCCGTCCTTCGAGACCCCGGCCGAGGTGCGGATGGCCGGCCGGCTCGGCGCCGACCTCGTCGGCATGTCGACGGTGCCGGAGGTGATCCTCGCCCGCTTCCTCGGCCTGCCCGTCGCCGCCGTGTCGGTGGTGACGAACCGCGCCGCCGGCATCGGCGACGGCGACCCGCACCATGCCGAGACCAAGCAGGCCGCGACCGCCGCCGCCGCCGACCTGATCCGCCTGATCCGAAGCTTCGTCGCCGGCCTGCCCGCGGGCGATCCATGAGCCTCGGCCCCTTCGAGAGTCCGCCCGCATGACCGATCCGACCTTCGACCCGGCCCTGGTCGCGCGCCGCGCCCTCGCGCTCCTCGATCTGACGGATCTCGGCGACACCTGCACGGCCACGCAGATCGACGGGCTCTGCCGGGATGCCCGCGCGGGCGGCGTCGCCGCCATCTGCGTCTGGCCGCAATTCGTGCATCAGGCGGCGCGCGTGCTGGCTGGCGGCCCGGTGCGGATCGCCACGGTGATCAACTTTCCCGCGGGCGGCGAGGACGTGGACCGCGCGGTCGACGATACGGCGGAGGCGTTGCGGGACGGCGCGCACGAGATCGACCTCGTCCTGCCCTACGGGGCGCTGCTGCGCGGCGATGCGGAGACCGCCCGCCTGATGGTCGAGGCGGTGCGCGAGGCCTGCCCGAAATCCGGCCTGAAGGTGATCCTCGAGACCGGGGAACTGCGCACCGCGGACGCGATCGCCGCGGCGAGCCGGCTGTCGCTCGCCGCCGGCGCCGACTTCATCAAGACCTCGACCGGCAAGAGCCCGGTCTCGGCGACGCCCGAGGCGGCCGAGACCATGCTGCGCGCGATCCGCGAGGCCGGGCGCGGCGGCCTCAAGGTTTCGGGCGGCCTGAGGACGCTCGCCGACGCCGCTGCCTACCTCGCGCTCGCCGACAAGATCATGGGGCCGGATTGGGCGAGCCCCGCCACGGTCCGGCTCGGCGCCAGCAGCCTGTTCGGCGTGCTGATGGCCGCCGCGACCCCGGAGGGGACGTCATGAGGCTCCCGCAGGAGACCATCCGGGACAAGCGCGACGGGAAGGCGCTCGACGCCGACGAGATCGCCGGCTTCGTCGCCGGCCTGACCGACGGGCGCGTCGGCGAGGGCCAGGCGGCGGCCTTCGCCATGGCGGTGTTCCTGCGCGGGATGTCGGTGGCCGAACGGGTGGCGCTGACGTGGGCGATGACGCGGTCCGGCCACGTGCTCGCCTGGGACCTCCCCGGCCCCGTCCTCGACAAGCACTCCACCGGCGGGATCGGCGACGCGGTCAGCCTCGTGCTCGCGCCGATGGTCGCGGCCTGCGGCGGCTACGTGCCGATGATCTCGGGCCGCGGCCTCGGCCATACCGGCGGCACCCTCGACAAGCTCGCCAGCATTCCCGGCTACGACGCGACGCCCGATCTCGCCCGGTTCCGCCGGGTCGTCTCGGAGGTCGGCTGCGCCATCATCGGCCAGACCGCGGACCTCGCGCCGGCCGACCGGAAGCTCTACGCGATCCGCGACGTGACCGGCACGGTGGAATCGCTCGATCTCATCACCGCCTCGATCCTCGCCAAGAAGCTCGCGGCCGGGCTCGACGGCCTCGTGATGGACGTGAAGGTCGGCTCCGGCGCCTTCATGGCTAGGATCAACGAAGCGCGGGCGCTCGCCGACAGCATCGTCGCGGTGGCGAACGGCGCCGGCCTGCGCACCGTCGCGCTGATCACCGATATGGACGCGCCGCTGGCGCATGCCGCCGGCAACGGGCTGGAGATCGCCTACGCGGTCGACTACCTCACCGGGCATCGCGAGCCGCGCTTCCACGCGGTGACGCTGGCGCTGGCGGCCGAGATGCTGGTGGCCGGCGGGCTCGCACCCGACACGCGCGACGCCGCGGTGCGGCTGGAGGCGAGCCTGTCCTCGGGGCGGGCGGCAGAGCGCTTCTCGCGCATGGTCTCGGCGCTCGGCGGCCCGGCCGACCTGATCGAGAAGCCGGCAAAGCACCTCTCGGCCGCGCCGGTGATCCGCGAGGTGCGCGCGGTCGGCACGGTGGAACGGGTCGCGACCCGCGCGATCGGGCTCGCGGTGATCGGCCTCGGCGGCGGCCGGACCCAGCCGGAGGACGGGATCGACGGGCGCGTGGGTTTCACGCAGCTCGCCCGGCCGGGCGATGCGAGCGGACGGCTCGGGATCGTGCACGCGGCCGACGCGGCGGCGGCGGATCGGGCCGAGGCCGCGTTGCGGGCGGCCTACAGCTTCCGGGCGACGCCGGCCGAGGGGCCGCCCGAGGGACCGGTTGTGCTCGAGCGGATCGCCCCGACGACATGAAAGGGGCCGGTGGTTCTCACCACCGGCCCGGTCTCGCCTACCAGCCGCCGCGGCCGTATCCGTAGCCGCGGCCATAGCCGTAGCCGCGATGATGGTGATGATGGCCGAAGCGCGGGCCGCCCCAGCCGAAGTGGCGGGGGCGCGGCGGGCCGTAGCCGAAGTGGCGCGGGCCCTGGCCGAAATGACGGGGGCCGTGACCGTAGCCGTAGCCATACTGCGCCTGGACCACGTCGGCGGGGGCCCCGGCAAGCGGAGCGGGTGCGAACGGTGCGGCCTGGGCCGGCGCCGCGACGGCGAGGCCGCCGGCGAGCGCAAGGGCCGCGAGGGCGAGGCGGGTTCGGGTCGGCGTCGTGGACATCGGCGGTTCTCCTTCTCGGGCGACCGGCTGCTCGCGCACCGGCCTTGAGAGGAGAAGTAGCAACCAGCACCTGAATGCGACCTGAGGCCTACGCTCAGCTCGCATTGGGGCACCCCGCCGATCAGGGCCGGCGGTAGACCCAGACCCGGGCCGGCGGCAGGTTGAGCCAGACCCGGTTCGAGCCGCTGGCGGTGTAGCTGCCCAGCGCGCAGCGCGCCGGGATCGGCGGCACGACGGCGTAGGTGAACTGCACGAACGGCGCGCCGGGATGCATCAGGTCGTGGGCGGTGTTGAGCAGGTCGAGGCGCTGCTCGAGCGGCTTGGTGAACAGCGGCAGGCTCGAGACCGTCGCGGCCGCCGGCCCGGTCAGCACCGCGCCGACGCTGCCGCGAATGTCGTAGGCATCGCCGCGCACCACGGTGACGCCGGGGAACCGGCGCTTCAGCAGGGTGCAGAAATCGGGGTTGAACTCGATGAGCACCAGCCGCTCGGGCGCGACGCCCCGGCGGATCAGCGCCTCGGTGACGGGGCCGGTGCCGGGTCCGATCTCGATCACCTGGCCGGAGACGGCCGGATCGACGTAGGCCGCCATGGTCCGGGCCAGCATCTTGCCGGACGGGGTGACCGAGCCGGTGACGAGGGGGCGCTCGAGCCAGGACTTGAGGAACCGCGCCTCGTCCTCCAGCGGATCGCGCCGCACCTTCGCGTTCACGGACGAGGCTTTCGCACTGGAACGACGTAGCGGCGGCAAGTCCGATGTTCCTTCAGGTCCGATCGCGACGTCGCGATCCCGGCGGTCAGCGCAGCGGTCGGCACATGTCTTACAGGCAAGGTTGCGCTCGTGCCTAGCGCATTGCGATCACACCAGCCTCGGCGATCGAAGCGACCTCGGCCGAAGGCTCAACCGGGGCCGGCCGGTTTTGATCCGCCCGGCCCCGCATCTTGCGTTTCCCGCTACTGGCGGGCGGTGCCGCCGAAGCCGCCGAGGAAATCGCGCACCTTCGAGAAGAAGCCGGCGGCCTCCGGATGATTGTCGTCGGAGGCGGTCTGGCCGAACTCCTGGAGCAGCTCGCGCTGGCGCTTGGTCAGGTTCTGCGGAGTCTCGACGAAGACCTGGATGTAGAGGTCGCCGACCTCGCGGGTGCGCAGGACCGGCATGCCCTTGCCCTTGATGCGGAATTGCTTGGCGGTCTGGGTCCCGGCCGGGATCCGCACCTGGGTCTGCGAGCCGTCGATCACCGGCACGGTGATCTCGCCGGCCAGCGCCGCCGTCACCATCGAGATCGGGACCCGGCAGAACAGGTCGGCACCGTCGCGCTGGAAGAAGGCGTGCTGCTTGATCGAGAGGAATACGTAGAGGTCGCCGGCCGGCCCGCCGCGCAGGCCGCTCTCGCCCTCGCCGGCGAGCCGGATGCGCAGGCCGTCGTCGACGCCCGCCGGCACGTTGATCGCCAGCGTGCGCTCGCGGTTGACCCGGCCGGCGCCGGCGCAGGCCGTGCAGGGGTCGTCGACGATCTCGCCGCGGCCGTGGCAGTTCGGGCAGGTGCGCTCGATCGCGAAGAACCCCTGCGCCGCCCGCACCCGGCCGTAGCCGGCGCAGGTCTGGCAGGTGCGCGGCTTGGAGCCGGGCTTCGCCCCCGATCCGGCGCAGGTCTCGCAGGTGATCGAGGTCGGGATCTTGATGGTCTCGGCCTTCCCCGTGAAGGCCTCCTCGAGCGAGATCTCCAGGCTGAAGCGCAGGTCGGCCCCGCGCTCGCGGCCCGGTGCGCCGCCGCGCCCGCGGGCCTGCTGCTGGCCGCCGCGGCCGTCGCCGAAGAAGTTGTCGAAGATGTCCGACATGAAGTCGCCGAACTCGTTGCCGAATCCGGGCCCGCCCTGGCCGCCGCCTTGCGTGAAGGCGTCGTGGCCGAAACGGTCGTAGGCGGCGCGCTTCTGCCCGTCGGACAGGCACTGATACGCCTCGTTGATCTCCTTGAACTTGATCTCGGCGTCCTTGTTGCCGGGATTCTTGTCCGGGTGGTAGGTCATGGCGAGCTTGCGGAAGGCGACCTTCATCTCGCCGTCCGACGCGGTCTTGGCGACGCCCAGGATCTCGTAATAGTCCCGCTTCGACATGCCTTGCCTCGATAGTCCCTAACGATTCGTCCGCCTGCCCCAGGCAGTCGGCGATGTCGCTGTTTCCGCGTCTTGAAGGGTCGTGTCGCGCCCGGGCGGCCGCCCGCTCCGCGCGGGCGCCGGAGCGGCCCCCGGAATGACGGCCCGAAGCCGAACCCGCAAGCGAAAACGGGACCGGATCGCTCCGGCCCCGCTTCAGGTTGCGCGCGGAGCTTACGCCCGCTTCTTCTGGTCCTTCTCGTCGACCTCCGAGAAGTCGGCGTCGATGACGTCGTCCTTCTTGGCTTCCTGGCCGGCGGCGGCGTCCGGACCGCCTTCGGGGGTCTGGCTCGCGGCGTACATCGCCTCGCCGAGCTTCATCGAGGCCTGCATCAGGTCGGTGGTGCGGGCCTTGATCGTCTCGACGTCCTCGCCCTCGAGCGCGGTCTTGAGCGCGGTCATCGCCGTCTCGATGCCGCCCTTGTCGGCCTCCGAGACCTTGTCGCCGTACTCCTTGACCGACTTCTCGGTCGCGTGGATCAGGCTTTCGCCCTGGTTCTTCACCTCGACGAGCTCGCGGCGGCGCTTGTCGGCCTCCGCGTTCGCCTCGGCGTCCTTGACCATCTTCTCGATGTCCGCGTCCGAGAGGCCGCCCGAGGCCTGGATGCGGATCTGGTGCTCCTTGTTCGTCGCCTTGTCCTTGGCCGTCACGTTGACGATGCCGTTGGCGTCGATGTCGAAGGTCACCTCGATCTGCGGCATGCCGCGCGGGGCCGGCGGAATGCCCATCAGGTCGAACTGGCCGAGCAGCTTGTTGTCGGCCGCCATCTCGCGCTCGCCCTGGAAGACCCGGATGGTGACCGCGTTCTGGTTGTCCTCGGCCGTCGAGAAGGTCTGGCTCTTCTTGGTCGGGATCGTGGTGTTGCGATCGATGAGCCGGGTGAACACGCCGCCCAGCGTCTCGATGCCGAGCGAGAGCGGGGTCACGTCGAGCAGCAGCACGTCTTTGACGTCGCCCTGGAGCACGCCGGCCTGGACCGCGGCGCCGATGGCCACGACCTCGTCCGGGTTGACGCCCTTGTGCGGCTCCTTGCCGAAGAACGACTTCACGACCTCTTGGATCTTCGGCATGCGGATCATGCCGCCGACGAGCACGACCTCGTCGATCTCGGAGGCCGAGACGCTGGCATCCTTGAGTGCCTTGCGGCACGGCTCGATCGTGCGCTGGACCAGATCGTCGACCAGCGACTCGAACTTGGCGCGGCTGAGCTTGAGCGCGAGATGCTTCGGACCGGTGGCGTCGGCGGTGATGTAGGGCAGGTTGATCTCGGTCTGGGTCGCCGAGGACAGCTCGATCTTGGCCTTCTCGGCGGCCTCCTTGAGGCGCTGGAGGGCGAGCTTGTCCTTGGTCAGGTCGATGCCCTGCTCCTTCTTGAACTCGGCGGTCAGGTACTCGACCACGCGGTTGTCGAAGTCCTCGCCGCCGAGGAAGGTGTCGCCGTTGGTCGACTTCACCTCGAACACGCCGTCGCCGATCTCGAGGATCGACACGTCGAAGGTGCCGCCGCCGAGGTCGTAGACCGCGATGGTGCCGGCCTTCTTCTTGTCGAGGCCGTAGGCGAGCGCCGCCGCCGTCGGCTCGTTGATGATGCGCAGCACCTCGAGGCCGGCGATCCGCCCGGCGTCCTTGGTCGCCTGGCGCTGGGCGTCGTTGAAGTAGGCCGGCACCGTGATGACGGCCTGCGTCACCGGCTGGCCGAGATGCGACTCGGCGGTCTCCTTCATTTTCTGAAGGGTGAAGGCCGAGATCTGGGACGGCGAATACTTTTTGCCGTCGGCCTCGACCCAAGCGTCGCCATTGTCGCCGCGGACGATCTTGTAAGGCACGAGGCCCTTGTCCTTCTGCGTCATCGGATCGTCGTAGGTGCGGCCGACGAGGCGCTTGATGGCGAAGAAGGTGCGCTCGGGATTGGTGACGGCCTGGCGCTTGGCCGGCTGGCCGACGAGGCGCTCGCCGTCGTCGGTGAAGGCGACGATGGACGGCGTGGTGCGGGCGCCTTCCGCGTTCTCGATGACCTTGGGCTGCGAGCCCTCCATCACGGCGACGCACGAATTGGTGGTGCCGAGGTCGATGCCGATGACTTTACCCATGGTGGGATCCCTTTTGTTGGTTGCGATCAAGCAGACCGCCGAGCCCCGAAGCAGCTCGGCCCATGGCGGTGTGGTGTGAGAAGATGTGGAGACGGAACCGGGGCCGGAACAAGGGCCGCGAACGGCTCCAATCCCATGCTTAATCCCGCGTCTCGCCGCATATAAGAAGGGCGATGCGGGCTCGCAAGGCGAAGCCGGGCCCCGAGATGCGCGATCCGTGCAAGTCCTTGCGCCGGCTCGGCGAATGCCGCCGGACGGTCGGTTTCTCCGCGGGCTCGCCCCTGCATTGCATCCCGGTGACCCAAATTCGACCTGTGGGCCCGCGCAGCGGATGTCGTGCCGGCCTGCATTTTGTTGCGCCTCGGCCACGCCCGCGCCATCGAAGGCGTGTTAACGCTTCGTAAAGAGCGTCCGGCAGGGTGCGAGGCCGGCATCGCGCGGGCCACCTGCCGCCGTCCCCGGCCCGAAAGACCCGATGCGTCCGACCCGCAGACCCGTCCTCCCGTTGCTCGCGGCCCCCTGCCTCGCCCTCGCGGCCCTGATGCCCGGCGAAGCCTCGGCCCAGAACTTCTTCGAGGAGCTGTTCGGGATCGGCCGCGCAGCCAAGCCTCCGGTTCCGCCGCGCGGCGTCCCGACCGCCCCGCCGTCGGGACCCATCCCCGGCACGCCGCTTCCCGACGATCCGTCGGCACCGTTGCCCGACGCGCCGCGCCCTGCGGCGCCCGCCCGGCCGGTGGTGCTGAAGGCGCCCTCGGAAGACGGCGTCGTCGGGCAGGAGCTGATGCTCAACGGCCTGACCGGAAGCCTCAAGCTCGAGCGCTCGGGATCCGGGATGGCGGCCAGGATCACGCTGCCCGGCACCAAGGTCTCGCAGCCGACCGAATCCTGCAAGGTGCCGCTCGGCGGCGGCGGGCCCGTGTCGCTGACCTCCGAGGGCAAGCCCGAGGGCGTGCCGCGCTACGAGGCGGCCGCCGCCGAATGCCCGCTGCGCTTCGACGTGACGGAAGGAGGCGTGCTGGTATCGAGCCTCGGCCCGACCCCGCTATGCACGTTCTCGGCGCAGGATTGCGCCACCGCCCCGGTCGGCCTGTGGGGGCCGGCCGCCGCCGGCCTGATCCCGCGCTCGGCCGAGTTCGACTCGGCCCGCGGGGTCGCCGACAAGGCGGTGCGCGAGAACTACAAGCTGATGACGCAGCGCGCCCGACGCGAGGACGTTCGGCCGATCGTCACGGAGCAGGCCGCCTTCTCCTCGGACCGCGAGCAGCTCTGCCGGACCTACGCCCGGGAGGGCGCTCACGGCTTCTGCCATCTCCGGGTCACCGAGAACCGCGCCCTCGCGCTGGCCACCCGCCTCGGCGTCACCGTCACCACGACGGCCACGCCCGCAGCGACGCCCCGTCCCCGTCGCAAGCCGCCGGTGGAAGGCATGAATCCCGACAGCGGAACGCCGGCTCCGCAGGCCGAGTAGACGCGCGACGTCCCTGTGCCGTCATCTGGCCGTGCCCCCTCCCCTGCCGGGGACGCGCAACGGCGGTCATCAGGTGGAATGTCGGACCAGGGCTTTGGCAGAGCCGCAGGCGACCGTTATCGCCTCGGCGTCGCCTGCTGTCCCTAAACGCAAACAGCCGGCCTGCGTGGTGCGCGGGCCGGCTGTTTGCGGTTTTGTGAGGTGTATGTGGTGTGTTTGGTTGCGGGGACAGGATTTGAACCTGTGACCTTCAGGTTATGAGCCTGACGAGCTACCGGGCTGCTCCACCC
>NZ_JAKSXU010000104.1:0-1320 GCF_022829325.1 Methylobacterium sp. J-092
TAGACGCTTGCCTTCATCATCCACGGCGGTCTGCGCCTGCTTTGGGCCAAGGCTTTGATCGAGGGTAAGCCGCACGGTGCGAGACAAGCCGTCCGACACCTTGTCGTCGATCGCATAGAACTGCCGGCAGTGAAGGACGATACCGGCCTGCGCGCCGACGATGCGCACCAGCCCCTCAATCTTCTCGGCTCGCTGCTCATCCTCGACTGGCGCCGCTGCACAAGCGCTGGCCGTCAGGATCGCAGCGAGAACGGTGAGAGCGGCATGCATCGCTGCACCCTACCTACGGGCGTGCGATTGTCGAGATCGCATGCGGGGAGACAGCGTTCCCGCGGGACTATACATCGGCCGAGCATCACCTGCGCGAAAGGCGAAGCGTAATGGCTGTCGCGACCATGGCCGCACCAAGCACCTTAAAGAATGCCGCGACCGGATTGTGAGGCAGGAAGTACCGCATCTCGACTGCAAGCGCGCCGCCGATGACGATGACGCCGGCTGCGAACGCAGCGTCGAGGGAGTTCCTAGCATTATTACGTTTTGACATCGCCGCCTTCGAAAGGGTCTGAACGCCTATCCTACGCAACAACGGAGAAACGCCGGTCCCGTTTCTTGGTCGAATGTCCGAGCACAGCTACCGCATTTGTCAGCCAGGCGCCCTGCCCGTGTCGGCGTTCTCAAAGGCGGCCACGACCGCGGCCTAGATCCGGAGAAGGCTCCTCGCGCTACTCGTGCGCAGCGACCGCAATACGTCGGCAGCAGATGGAGCGGCAGAAGGCGGCGGATCGGACTCCGGCGCAGTGATGAGTGGGGACAACGCCCAAAACTATCAGATGCTATGACACGCCTATTGCGCACAAACTGCTTTTGGCTAGGATATAAAAGGTTCTATTCTATCCGAAATAAAACAACTCAAGCGCGCCTTCACCGGCGCGCTTTTTTCGTTGCCGACCTGAGTTTTAGATGAGCGGCGTTCTGGAACAACAAACGCCCCAGGAGGCATGCTCCTGAGGCGTTGTTCGACCTAGCGGCCAGTCTGATCGGGCTGGGGATCCCTAGGCCAAAGGAATGGCCGAAGGTCCTAGTACGAGCCGAACTTGTAGTTCAGGCCGGCGCGCACGACAGCGAACTCGGTGCTGTTGTTGCGGTTCAGGCCGCTCTGCACGACGGTCACGCCCGGCGAGGTCAGGGTCACGGTGCCGGTCGAGTTGGAGGCGAAGGCGCCGTTGTTGCGGCCGCCCTGGTCGAGGTTCACGTACAGGCCTTCCACCTTCAGCGTCACGGCCGAGGAGCGGAAGAAGTTCAGGAACGAGTCGGTCGGCA
>NZ_JAKSXU010000106.1:0-3101 GCF_022829325.1 Methylobacterium sp. J-092
ACAGCTTCTTGGATACGGCTGGCAACGATCTTGGCACCCTCTTCGCCCGTATCTGGGAGGATGACAGCAAACTCCTCGCCGCCGATGCGGTATCCGGTATCGCCAGAACGGCTGATAACGGCTTCCATTGATCGAGCGATGAGCTTCAAGGCCTCATCGCCCTTCTGATGCCCGTAACGGTCGTTGAACCCCTTGAAGGAGTCTGCATCGAGCAGGATCAGCGATAGAGGCTGTGAGGTTCGCACCGCGCGCGACCATTCCCGAGCCAGGACCTCGTCGAAGCGACGACGATTGGACAAGCCGGTCAACCCATCCGTCGTTGCCAGCCGTTCGAGCTCGACGTTCAGGGCGCTCGTAGCAATCTCGGCACATTGCCGCCGATCGAGTTCGCGACGGAACAACCACGTCAGGCTCATGGTGGCTGCACAAAGGGACAGTACGGCTCCTCCGAGAGTTAGAGCCTTCTGCCACCAATCTGCATAGATATCTGTCGGCGGTATCGCAGTGCTGAGTTGGAGAGGTTGGTCGCTAACGTGGGTAAACTCGAAGCGGCGCTCGCCTTCTCCGATCATCGCTGGACCGGTGAAGCTGCCTTTTTGCACAGCCATGATCTGGCGATAGCTTGGCTGTTGAGCAACGCTCTTACCAAGCAGTTGCTGGTCGAATGGCTCGCGCATCAGGATTGATCCGCCCGGCCCGTACAAGGTTACGGTGCCGATGCGAGCTACGCCTGCGGCGGCGAACAGGCCACGGAAGTAGTCAAGATGGATGGCACCAGCGACAACTCCGGCAAACGAGCCATCCGGGTTCGACAGGCGGCGGCTCAGCATGACCACCCATTTCCCCGTCAGGCGGGAGATGGCCGGCGGGCTGATATGTAGTCCATCATCGCTGTGAGTAGAGAAGTACTGAAAATACTCGCCATCTGCTCGGTTCAGCGCTCGTGGCGTAACCGATTGCGAGTTGAGAATAACATCGCCGGTCGCGTTCATCACCATGATGAAGCCGAACCCAAGGCCGGTTGCCGAACGATCGAAAAGGATCATGTGACGGAGTTCGGTTGAGGCCTGCGCCACGTCCGTTCGCTTCATACCGTCGACCACCGCCTGTAACGATAGGCCATAGAGCTCGATATTGCGGGCGATATCGCGCTCCAGCACCTGCAGCAAGCTACGGGACGTGATCTCTGTCCGGCGGGTCGCATCCTCTCGCATGTCCCACAGCATTACGGCGGACACGCCGCAGAGACCGGCAACGCAGGCGAGATTGAATGCCGTCAGCGAGCGCGCCGAGTGGGTCCAGCGTCCAAACAGGGCGAAGGGCGATCGGATGGTCATAGGCAGTCGTTATGTTCCGCACTCCGATTGTAGCCGAGGAAGCTTAACGATTTTCCACCACTCGACACCGTTCGATGGATCAATCCCGTAAATTGTGGAGGAGCGGATGGCGTGGGTGGCTGTGGATTAAGCGCCGTCACGACTGGTATCTTTCGCGCAGCTACCCTCTTCACTGACCGTTGAAAACAGCTCCCACCACTCGCTATCGCCTTTTATTAAACTGGGCCTTGTACGACCATAGGCTTGAAATAGGCCGATAAGGCGATTGGGATGCAGTACGAAGGGCGGTCCGGTATCCGGCATAGCGGGATAATACCTTTCGCTGCATCTGCGTCTCGGTCGTTCGGAGCTGACCGCCGCGGCGCCGTGGCCGTCATCTTCTGCCTCTGCACGACGGTGCTGCTCGGCCTCGTCGGCGGCGGCGTTGACTATGCCCGCCTCGCCGCCCGGCGGGCCCAGCTGCAGGGGGCCGTCGATGCCGGGGCGCTGGCCGGCGGCAACACCCTCAAGCTCGCCCTGTCGAACACCGCCACGGTGATCGGGGTTACTGAGCAGACGGTCCGATCCGAGGCGAAATCGCCGCCGGACCGGCCGTTGGCGGTTGAGGTCAGCGTGGGATCCGACAAGACCAACGTCTTGGTAACGGCCGCCGAAACCTTCAAACTGTCCTTCGGTAGCTTCATTGGTATGCCCACCGTCAAACTCGCGGTGAAGGCGCAGGCGAGCGTTGTTGGGCGGATGCGCCTGTGCATGCTGGCGCTCGACCCGCTCGCGGCGGGTGCCTTCAACCTGCAGAAGAGCGCGCAGGTCACCGCTATCGATTGCGCGCTGTATTCCAACTCCGCCTCTCCGACCGGCATGGTCGGGCAGCAGAACGCGATCGCCAAGGCGCAGACGATCTGCTCGGCCGGTGGCTACCTCGGCGTGCGGGCGAACTTCAGCCCGACGCCGCAGACCGGCTGCCCGGTGATCGATGATCCTCTGAAGGACCGTACCGCCCCACCGATCGGCGCCTGCGCGACACTACCGTTCCCATTGAACGTGTTGAATGTAAACAGCTTGAAGAAGATTGATTCGAGTATGACGCTCGAACCAGGAACGTATTGTGGTGGCCTACAGATCACGAAGAATGCTGTCGTCACGCTAAAGGCTGGAATTTATGTCATAGCAAATGGCCCGCTGATTGTTGATAAGAAAGCGTCGCTTAGCGGTACGGATGTGGCTTTCTACTTCACAGGCGACAAAGGCAGTCTCGTCTTTGACAAAGATACGACAATCAGCCTCTCGGCACCAACGAAAGGCGTAATGGCGGGCTTACTTATCTCTGAAGATAGGACTGTATCCTCTCCCACAGATCCAAGCAACCTTATCACGACACTCCTTGGTGCAATACTCGCCCCACCTCCTGCACCCCTTGCAGCGACCAAGCCGATGCGGACGTACCGCATCCTCAGCGACAACGCCCGCACCATGCTCGGCACGATCTACCTGCCGGCGGGCCGCCTCGTCATCGATGCGACGAAGCCGGTGGCCGACCAGTCGGCCTACACCGTGATCGTGGCCCAGCAGATCAACCTCTACGAAGGCCCGAACCTCGTCCTCAACGCGAATTACGGCGCGACAAGCGTGCCGGTGCCGAAGGGCGTCGGCCCGGTCTCCGGCCGGCTGCTGCTGACGCAATGACGACGGGCCCCCTTCACCGCCGACGGGATGGAGCCTCATGCTCGCGCTGATCCTCGATGATGCGGAACTCAACAACCTGCT
>NZ_JAKSXU010000107.1:0-355 GCF_022829325.1 Methylobacterium sp. J-092
GCCTCCCTTCCCTCCCCCCGACGGATCTCGGGCTTGCCCGAGATCCGCACCCTGTGTGCCCAAGTCGGGCAGGCCCGACTTGGGTGCGGGGGAGGGTGGCCCTCGGATGACTCGAGGGGCGGGAGAGGGGAGCGACAGAGCCGGATGCGGCGCTCCCCTCGCCCGACCCGCTTCGCGGGCCACCCCACCCCCGAAGGGGGGTCGGGGGAGGGGACCTCGGGTTCCACCCACCAAACATGCAGCGAGCCCGCATGCCGAACGAGAACCACGAAGACCACACGCCCCTGATCACCGGCCCGGCGAGCGGCATCGGCCGTGCGCTGGCGGTGGGGCTGGCCGCGCGCGGCTGCAACCT
>NZ_JAKSXU010000113.1:0-791 GCF_022829325.1 Methylobacterium sp. J-092
CACAGCATGTAGGCCTGGTTGCGGGTCAGCCCGGTGCGGGCGCAGACGTGGCGCACCATCTCGCGCACCGCCTGCCGCATCGCCTCGTCGAGGCTCTCGTGCAGGCCGATCGTCATCAGGTCGGTGGGCGTCTCGGCGAACGGCCACTCGTAGCCGAGGTCCTTGCGCACGGTCAGGCGGAAGGTGCCGGTGAGGCCGGTCTCCAGCGCCGTGATGCAGACCTCGCCGTCGCCCTGCACGCCGTGGCCGTCGCCGGCGTAGAAGCCGGCGCCCGGGTTGTAGACCGGCAGGTAGAGGGTCGAGCCGACCTTCAGCTCCTTGTTGTCCATGTTGCCGCCGAAGCCGCGCGGCACCGCGGTGCCGACGCGGCCCCAGGCGGCGGGCGGCGCCGTGCCGAGGATGCCGAAGAACGGGTCGAGCGGCAGCTCGGTGCCCCAGGGCAGCACGCAGACGCCGCGCGCGACGTCGATGTCGGGGTGGATGGTCTCGTACTCGGTGAACTCGTCGGGCAAGGTCCCGAGCAGGGGCAGGATCGAGACGAAGCCCCAATCCTGGCGGAACGCCTGATCCAGGATCTCGACCTGCAGCACGTCGCCCGGCTCGGCACCGCGGACATGGACCGGCCCGGTGACGAAGTGCGGCCCGGGGCCGGGGACGCATTGATCGAGCACCGCGAGGTGCTCGGCCGAGACCCGCGCGGGATCGGGATGCAGCGACTCGCGTCCGCCGGCGGGGAAGGAATGGAGGGTGACCGTGTCCCCGGACGCGATCTCGAGCACCGGCGGCAGCGC
>NZ_JAKSXU010000114.1:0-1940 GCF_022829325.1 Methylobacterium sp. J-092
GCCGAAGGCCGCTAAAGCCTCCGAGGCAGCCCCTAAGGCACGCGGTCGGAAGAAGGCCACCGAGACGGCCTGAGGCCGCTTAGCGCCTCGTTCCGGCACACCGCGGCACCTGTCGCGGTGACGGGCCTCTAACCAAGTGCCGGCATCCTGCACCCAGGCCATGTTGCGTATCGGCCTAGCTGGTGAGATCCGGGGTTCCCCTGCCGCGTGAGCAGATCGCGGCGGGGCCGAACCGTACGGGGTGCTAGGCCAGATCGTTCTGCTCGTCGGGGTCTTCCGGCAGGCGCTCCGCCGGATCAACCGTCTCCTTCGTGTGGCTTCCCTCGATCTTTGGGGCGGGAGCCTTCACCTCTGCGGTTTGAGTGCCGTCGGCCTTCGGCTCGTCCTTGTCGGGCATGGGCTTTCCTCCGTGTCGTTGACCTGTCCATGTGGCGCCTGGGAAGAGCCAGGCAATGAGGCTCTTCCCAGGCGAGGGGGCCTCAACCGCCTAGCAAGTTCTTCGCAAAATTCTCCGGCACCTCGCCAAACTGGCCAGGGATCATTGTGCTCTTCAACTATTTAGCAAATGCAGCAAGTGGAAAATCGATCAACCGAAAGTTGAGCCGAAAGACCAACAAACCTCGCTCATCTGTAACTTCCATGTACCAAGGGTTTCCACCAAGCAGTTGCTCGGCCTTCGCCTTGATGAGTTCTCCAGCGTAGCGCAGTGCTTCGATGCCAGCAGCTCGCTTGTCCGCAAATTCGATGCCGTCATCGTTCAAGCTGTTGCCATCGTCGTGAACGTTGAAATAATACCGAGGCATTTCATGCTCCGCTTGATCAATCGGTAGCGGATTTCGCCAATGGTCGCCAAGGTCGAAATTTATCATCTGTATTCGAGTGGCGATACGACAAAAGATGGTTTATTTATTTTTTGATACAATAAATACCGTGTCTTGAAATGCGTCGCATATGACGATTACATACTTTGAGTGATCTAAAGCGTTTTGCATAGCTTGACATTGATATGCATCAAATGACGATATGCAGCTTGGTTTTTGAGAATAGGATCGTCTCGACTGAACCCACGTCGAGGCGTGATGCACCATGCACTGACCCGGAAGCTGGAAGGCTTCGAGGCCCTATCGGATGACGATCGCCGGGCCCTGGATGGCCTGGTGCCGCGCATCCGAGAGGTCGGTCCACGCGTCGATCTGATCCAGGAGTGTGACGAACCCGAGAACGTCCATCTGATCCTCGACGGCCTCGCCTGCCGCTACAAGGTCCTGCCGGACGGCAAACGCCAGATCATGTCCCTCTTGGTTCCAGGGGACTTCTGCGATCTCAACGTGTTCATCCTCGACCAGATGGACCACAACATCGGCACGATCTCCCGGTGTCAGGTCGTCGACATACCGCGTCGGGCGATCGAGGAGATCACCGGGTCCCATCCTCAGATCACGCGGGCCCTCTGGTGGTGCGCCCTCGTCGACGAGGCGGTGCTGCGCGAGTGGCTGGTCAACCTCGGTGGCCGTGCCCCGGAGCAGCGTCTCGCTCACCTCCTCTGCGAACTGCTGGTCCGGCTCGATGCGGTCGGGAAGGTCACGAACGACAGCTACCCCTTCCCGTTCACGCAGGTCGAGCTTGCGGACGCGATGGGCTTGTCCGCCGTCCACGTGCACCGCACGCTGCGAGAGCTTCGTGACCTCGGCCTGATCACGATCAAACAGCGGGTTCTGACGATCCACGATGTCGAGCAACTGAAGGCGTTCTGCCGGTTCACGCCGAACTACCTCCACCTCAAGAACACCCGCTGGGGCGCACGCCGGAGCGAGCCGTGGCTGAACCAGCTCCGGGGAAGCTAGGCGTGGATGCGCGCGACAACGTCGAGGCGTTGCTCGTGCTGCAGCCGATCGCTGTCGACACAGGCAGCCCGGATCAGGAGGGACGGCTGGTACTGG
>NZ_JAKSXU010000083.1:0-36162 GCF_022829325.1 Methylobacterium sp. J-092
CTTCTCGACGTTGGCGGAGGCCAGCCGCACGGCGATCGGCTCGACCTTGGCGGCCTCGGGCGCCGCGGCGCTCTCCTCCTTGGCCTCGGGCAGGTCGTAGCCGGC
Organism: Methylobacterium sp. J-092; assembly: GCF_022829325.1. Taxonomy (NCBI): domain Bacteria; kingdom Pseudomonadati; phylum Pseudomonadota; class Alphaproteobacteria; order Hyphomicrobiales; family Methylobacteriaceae; genus Methylobacterium; species Methylobacterium sp. J-092. The sequence goes on from NZ_JAKSXU010000083.1 coordinate 106, forward strand.
CTTGCCCGCGGGCTTGGGATGGTAGATCAGCTCGGCGACGAAGCCCGATCCGGCCACCAACAGCAGGGCGCCGAGCACCGCACCGGCCACCTTGTTCAGCTCGAACGAGTCCATGCTTTCTTCAACTCCTGTCGCGCTGCGCGGCGGGCGAATCCGCGCCCGGCCTGCCGGCGCCGGACTTTGGAAGATTTCGAGGGTGCTTAGCCGTTCGAAGCCGACCTTGACAATGGCGGAATGGGTGACAGTCGGCACACGATTGGTCGCACGCCGCCGCCCGCCTCGACGCGCCCGGGCGGCGCGAGTGCCCGCGCCGCGCGCCCGAGGCCCGGCGCACGGCTTCGATGACAAGCCGGCGGGCGCCTGTTAAGCACCGGCCCGCGGCCCGGCCGCCGTCCCGCAGATCGCCCGTCGATGTCCGATCCCCTCGTCCTGATCCCCGCCCGCCTCGCGGCGACGCGGCTGCCGAACAAGCCCCTGGCGCTGATCGCCGGCGAGGCGATGATCGTGCATGTCTGGCGCCGCGCGGTCGAGGCCGGGATCGGGCCGGTGGTCGTCGCCACCGACACCGCCGAGATCGCCGCCGCGGTCGAGGCGGTGGGCGGCGTCGCGGTGATGACGCGGGCCGATCACCCGTCGGGCTCCGACCGCCTCGCCGAGGCCCTGGAGATCGTCGACCCGCAGGGCAACCACGACGTCGTCGTCAACGTGCAGGGCGACCTGCCGACGATCGATCCGCGGGCGATCGGGGCGGCGGTGGCGCTGCTCGCCGACCGCGCGGTCGACATCGCCACGCTGTGTGCGCCGATCGTCGACCCGGCGGAGGCCGAGAACCCGAACGTGGTCAAGCTCGTCGGCCACACGGTCGGGCCGGAGCGCCTGCGCGCGCTCTACTTCACCCGCGCGCGCGCCCCCTGGGGCGACGGGCCGCTGTTCCACCATATCGGCCTCTACGCCTATCGCCGCCGGGCGCTGGCGCGCTTCATGGCGCTGCCGCCGGGCGAGCTCGAGACCCGCGAGAAGCTGGAACAGCTCCGCGCGCTGGAGGCCGGGATGCGCATCGACGCCGCGATCGTCGACGACCTGCCGCTCGGCGTCGACACCCCCGCCGATCTGGAGCGCGCCCGCGCGCTGCTCGGCGCCCGCCGCCTCAACTGACCGTTGCGATGACCGATCCGAAGACCATCAGCTACCAGGGCGAGCCCGGCGCCAACTCGCACATCATCTGCGCGGAGGCCTACCCGGACTGGACCGCCCTGCCCTGCCCCACCTTCGAGGACGCCTTCGCGGCGGTCACCGAGGGCCGTGCGCAGGCGGCGATGATCCCGATCGAGAACTCGATCGCCGGCCGCGTCGCCGACATCCACCACCTGATCCCGACCTCGGCCCTGCACATCGTCGCCGAGCACTTCCTGCCGATCCACTTCCAGCTCATGGTGCTGCCGGGCACGCGGATCGAGGACCTGCGCTCGGTCCACACCCACGTCCACGCGCTCGGCCAGTGCCGTCGCATCATCCGGCGGCTCGGCCTCAAGGCGGTGGTGGCCGGCGACACCGCGGGCGCCGCCCGCGAGGTGATGGAGGCGGGCGATCCTTCCCGCGCGGCGCTGGCGCCGGCTCTGGCGGCAGAGGTCTACGGCCTCGACATCCTCGCCCGCGACGTCGAGGACGAGGCCCACAACACGACGCGCTTCGTGGTGTTCCGCCCCGAGGCCCTGCCGGTGGCGGCGGGCGACCGCCCGATGGTGACGAGCTTCGTCTTCCGGGTGCGCAACATCCCGGCCGCGCTCTACAAGGCGCTCGGCGGCTTCGCGACCAACGGCGTCAACATGTCGAAGCTCGAGAGCTACATGGTCGACGGCGAGTTCACCGCGACGCAGTTCTACGCCGAGGTCGACGGCCATCCCGAGGAGCCGGGCCTCGCCCGCGCGCTGGCCGAGCTCGCCTACTTCTCGCGCGAGCTGCGGATCGTCGGGACCTACCCGGCCCACCCGTTCCGCGACGCGGCGCGGCCGGCGGCGGAGTAGCTCACTCCCGCCCGATCACCCGGTCGACCACCACGTCGGACCAGAAGCCCGGCCGGAAGCCGCGCTTGAGCGCCTCCGGGTCGTAGACGGTCTCGACCCAGGTCAGGAAGTCGAGCCCCTGCCCTGCGCCCTCCAGGGCGTAGCGGGCGAAGAACGCATCCAGGATCCCGGTCTTGGCGAAGCGGAAATGGCCGTAGCGGGCCGAGAGCTGGCGCGCGGCCTCCGCCACCGGGCGGTCCTCGTGCAGGATCAGGTAGAGGGCGGCGCCCAGGCCCGCCCGGTCGGCGCCCGACTTGCAGTGCATCACCGCCGGGTATTCGAGGCCGGCGAAGAAGTCGCGCGCGGCCAGGATCGTCTCGCGGGAGGGCGCCTCGCGCGAGCGCAGCACGAACTCGACGAGCTTGAGCCCCTGGCGCTCGCAGGCCTCGCGCTCCAGCGGCCAGGAGCCGTGCTCGCGCCCGCCGCGCAGCGAGACCACGGTGCGGACCCCCTCCGCCCGGAAGCGCGCCAGCTGGTGCGGGCCCGGCTGGGCCGAGCGCCACATCTTGCCCGTGCCGATCCGGTGGCGGTTGAGATAGGCCATCCGGAAGATGCCGTGATCGACGAACAGCATGTTCGCCCAGGCGCCGAGCCGTGCCGGCGCGCCGCTGATCGGCCGCGCGAAGCGTTCGATGCGGGCCATGCGCCGGGCGTAGCGGGTCTCGGGGCTGAGGAAGCGGTTGAACACGGGCTCTCGCGGTGGTGGCGAGGGGCAGGCTCTATCAGCGCGCCCCCGGGCCGGCAATTCGGCATCTCCCTTGCCTGTGCCGGTCGCGAAGGGCGCTTGGCTGCCTTCTGTTCGCCCCGATCGGGGGCGAATCTGACGGCCTGCCGCGGGTTGCCCCCCGCCAACCGCACGATCGAACCGAAGGGTCCGGCCATGAGCACCCGCACCACGAGCATCCGCCGGGCCCGCAACGCGGATGTCGGCGCGCTGTCGGCGGTGTTCGATGCGGCCTGGCGCGAGGCCTATCGCGGGATCATCCCGGGCGTGGCGCTGGAGCGGCTGATCGCGCAGCGCGACGGCGCGTGGTGGCGCGCCGCGCTCAAGCGCGGCCGGCCGATCGCGGTGGTCGAGACCGCCGACACGGTGGTCGGCTACGCCGGCTACGGCCGCGCCCGCAGCCGGTCGCTCGGCGTCGAGGGCGAGGTCGACGAGCTCTATCTCCGGCCGGAATACCAGGGCGTCGGCCTCGGGCGGCGCCTGTTCCTGGCGGTCCGCAACGACCTCGCCGACCACGGCCTGGCGCGGATCGGCGCCTGGACGCTGGAGGACAACGCCCGCGCCGCCGACTTCTACGCCGGCCTCGGCGGGCGACCCGGCCCGCGCGCGCTCGACCGCTTGGCCGGCGTGCCGCTGCCGAAGGTCGGCTACCTGTTCGGCTGACGGTTCTTCCCGTTCGTCGCGGCGTGCGGCGCGGCGCGGATTTGCTTCGCGCGCCAAGGGCTTTATGAGACCCGCGCAACGGGGCGAGGCCCCGATCTTCCGGGATGCGCCAGCGCCATGATCATCGACAACATCTCGATCGGCAAGAACCCGCCGCACGACGTCAACGTCATCATCGAGGTGCCGCTCGGCGGCGAACCGATCAAGTACGAGATGGACAAGGAGGCCGGCGCGCTCGTCGTCGACCGCTTCCTCTACACCCCGATGTTCTACCCGGGGAACTACGGCTTCATCCCGCACACCCTGTCCGGCGACGGCGACCCCTGCGACGTGCTGGTGGCCAACACCCGCGCCGTGGCGCCCGGCGCGATCATGAGCGCCCGCGTGGTCGGCGTGATGGTAATGGAGGACGAGGGCGGCGAGGACGAGAAGATCATCGCCGTGCCCTCGCGCCACCTCACCAAGCGCTACGACCGGATCGAGAACTACACCGACCTGCCCGAGATTACGATCCAGCAAATCCAGCACTTCTTCGAGCACTACAAGGATCTCGAGCCCGGCAAGTGGGTCAAGTTCGTGCGCTGGGGCGACAAGGCCGAGGCCCACCGCCTGATCCACGAGGCGATCGACCGCGCCAAGAAGGCCAAGGCCTGAAGGGTTTCCCCGGGCCGATCGAGGCCCGCGCCCGGCTCCTTCCCCGCGGACGGGGAGAGAGCCGGGCGCGTCGAAGAGATGACGTGAGACGTCAGAGCGCCTCGCCGCGCAGCAGGCGCGGCTGGGCGCCGCGCGCGGCGGCGGCCTCGCCGACGAAGAAGCGCTTGAGGCCGGGCATCCGGTCGACGAGGCCGAGGCCCAGGTCGCGGGCGATCCGCAGCGGCAGGGCGTCGTTCGAGAACAGCCGGTTGAGCCCGTCGGTCGCCGCCGCCATCGCCAGCGTGTCGAACCGGCGCGCCCGCTCGTAGGCGACGAGCACGTCCGCCGCGCCGGGATCGAGCCCGAGGCGCAGGGCGCCGGTGACCGCCTCGGCGAGAGCCGCCGCATCCGCCAGGCCGAGATTGAGGCCCTGGCCCGCGATCGGGTGGATGACGTGGGCGGCATCCCCCAGGAGCGCGAGGCGTTCGGCGCGGAAGCGCCGGGCGATGCCGAAGGCGAGCGGATGGGCGCTCGGGCCCTGCTCCAGGGCCAGCCGCCCGAGATCGGGCGTGAACCGGCGCTCGATCTCGGCCAGCACCGCGTCGGGCTCGCCCCCGAGCAGGGCGTCGACGTCGGCGGCCCGCTCGGTCCAGACGATCGAGGAGCGGTGCCCTTGCGGCCCGTCGGCCAGCGGCAGGATCGCGAACGGCCCGCTCGGGAGGAAGTGCTCGGTCGCCCGGCCCCCGTGCGGACGCGCGTGCCGGATCGTCGCGACGATGCCCGTCTGCGGGTACGACCAGCCGACCCAGCCGATCCCGGCCGCCTCGCGCAGGCGCGAGCGCGCCCCGTCGGCGGCCACCAGCAGCGCGGCCCGGAGGGTGCGGCCGTCGGAGAGGGTGGCGCGGATCGCGTCGCCGTCGGGCACCGCGCGGGCGATCCCGACCGGGTCGAGCGCGACGCCGGCCGCCGCGCAGGCCGCGCGGAGCGCCGCCGCCAGCGTCTCCGCCTCGACCATGTGGGCGAAGGGGCCGTCGGAATCGCGCGGCGTCTGCGCGAAGGTCAGGAAGACCGGGCGGACCGGGTCGGCGAGCCGGCTGTCGCTGATCGCCATCTCGGTGATCGGCGCGGCCGCCGCCCCGAGCCGGTCCCAGATCCCGAGCCGCTCCAGCATGCGCCGGCCGCCGGCCGCGATGGCGAAGGCCCGGCCGCGCTGCCGCTCGGCCGCGCGCGGAAGGCCCGGATCGCAGACCGTGACGGCGAGCGCGTCGCCGTGCGCCTGGCGCAGCGCCAGGGCCAGCGACAGGCCCGGGATGCCTGCGCCCGCGAGCAGCAGGTGGCGGCTGCCCGGGCGGGTCGTCGAACCCCTCATCGCCTCGTCCTCATCGTTCCCTCGCGCGAGGAAGTGACACCGCTTCCGCCCGCAGGCAACGCGCGGGCTCGTCCGGCGGGCGCAGGGAAGCGCGGTCGCACCGCGAGCCCGATGGCGAGGCAGGCCGCGCGGATGCTATGGCGGACGCCTCCTCGCCCCGAAAGCCCGCCGCACAGCCATGCCGACCGATCCCGTCCCGCCGACCGATTCCGGCATCGTCGCCGAGCTTCTCGCCATCCTCGACCTCGAGCGGCTGGAGACCGACCTGTTCCGCGGCGTCAGCCCGCGGAACGGCTGGAAGCGGGTGTTCGGCGGGCAGGTGGTGGGTCAGGCGCTGGTCGCCGCGACCCGGACGGTGCCGAGCGCCCGCGCGCCGCACTCGCTCCACGCCTACTTCCTCCTCGGCGGCGACCCGAGCGTCCCGATCGTCTACGAGGTCGAGCGCATCCGCGACGGGCAGAGCTTCACCACGCGCCGGGTCAAGGCGATCCAGCACGGGCGCGCGATCTTCGCGATGACTGCCTCGTACCAGGTGACGGAAGCCGGCCACGCCCACCAGGCGGCGATGCCCGACGCGCCGCCCCCGGAATCGCTGCCCGACACCAAGTCCCTGCTCGCCAAGGGCGTGCCCGGCATCCCCGCGGCGGTGGCCGGCTATTTCGGCCGTCCGCGCCCGATCGAGCTGAAGCCGGTCGACCTGCGGCGCTATCTCGAAGGCGGGCCGCAGGCGCCGCTGTGCAACGTCTGGCTGCGCGCGGCCTCGCAGCTCCCCGACGATCCGGCGATCCACCAGGCGGTGCTCGCCTACGCGTCCGACATGACGCTGCTCGATGCCACGCTGATCGTCCACGGGCGCTCGGTGTTCGATGCCGACATCCAGTCGGCGAGCCTCGACCACGCCCTGTGGTTCCACCGCCCGTTCCGGGCCGACGAGTGGCTGCTCTACGCCCAGGACAGCCCCAATTCCGCCGGCGCGCGGGGGTTCGCCCGCGGCCAGATCTTCGCGCGCGACGGGACGCTGGTGGCGTCGGTGGCGCAGGAGGGCCTGATCCGCCCGCGGCCGGCCTAGTTTGGCGTCAAACCGCCGGCGGGCCGCCGCACGCGCCGAATTACTGCGCTTCTGATGAGCATTTGCCCGTTTTGTGTGCGATTACTGCTCAGCTTGAGCCCGTCCCCGCGCCAGTCCGCGACCAAAGCGTGTGCATCCGGCGGTCGCGTGAAAAGGTTCCCAAAAAGTTCGGCGCTGGCATAGTCCTTGAATGAGGGCCCGGCGATCGCGGGGTCATTCGGATCCTGCGCGACCATCCTGGACCGGAACCCCCTGCCGAGCGTCGGCTGCGGCACACGGTTCCCAACCCACGCAGGGGGCGCCAAGCATGAAGATCGTGATGGCCATCATCAAGCCGTTCAAGCTGGAGGAGGTGCGCGACGCACTGACCGGCATCGGCGTGCACGGCCTGACGGTGACCGAGGTCAAGGGCTACGGCCGCCAGAAGGGCCACACCGAGATCTACCGCGGCGCGGAATACGCCGTGAGCTTCCTGCCCAAGCTGAAGATCGAGGTCGCGGTCGCCGCCGACCTGACCAGCACGGTGATCGACGCCATCGCGGGCGCCGCCCGCACCGGCCAGATCGGCGACGGCAAGATTTTCGTCATGCCGCTGGAGAAGGCCGTCCGGATCCGCACCGGCGAGACCGACGCCGACGCGCTCTGAGCCGGCCCGCGAGGGCCGCCGCCCTCACCACCCATTTCTGCCTCGCAACAATCCTGACAGCACCGCGACCCGGGAGTCTCGTGTCCATGAAACTTCGCAACGCCCTCGCGCTCGGACTGGGAGGGGCCGCGCTCGCCCTGGTCCTCGTCGAGCCGTCCCTCGCGCAGACGCCGGTGCCGGAAGCGGCCTCGGCGCCCGCGCCCGTCGCCCTGGTGCCCAACAAGGGCGACACCTCCTGGATGCTGATCTCGTCGGCCCTCGTGCTGATGATGAGCGTGCCGGGCCTGGCGCTGTTCTACGGCGGCCTCGTGCGCACCAAGAACATGCTCTCCGTCCTGACCCAGGTCTTCGCGATCGTCTCGATCGTCTGCCTGCTGTGGGTGTTCTACGGCTACAGCCTCGCCTTCACCAACGGCGGCACCATCAACGACTTCGTCGGCGGCTTCTCGAAGGCGTTCCTGAAGGGCGTCGACCCGAACTCGACCGTCGCCACCTTCTCCAACGGCGTCGTCATCCCGGAATACGTCTACATCTGCTTCCAGATGACGTTCGCGATGATCACCCCGGCCCTCATCGTCGGCGCCTTCGCCGAGCGGATGAAGTTCTCGGCGCTCGTGGTGTTCACCATCCTCTGGGTGACGCTGATCTACTTCCCGATGGCGCACATGGTCTGGTACTGGGGCGGCCCGGACGCGGTCGGCAACGCCGCCAAGGCGCTCGCCATGGCGACCGACGACGCGGCCAAGAAGACCGCGCAGGACGCGCTCGACGCCGTCAACGCCGATGCGGGCTTCCTGTTCAAGAAGGGCGCCCTCGACTTCGCCGGCGGCACCGTCGTGCACATCAACGCGGGCATCGCCGGCTTCGTCGGCTGCCTGATGCTCGGCAAGCGCATCGGCTACGGCCGTGACCTGCTCGCCCCGCACTCGCTGACCATGACCATGATCGGCGCCTCGCTGCTCTGGGTCGGCTGGTTCGGCTTCAACGCCGGCTCCAACCTCGAGTCGAACGGCACCACGGCGCTCGCCATGATCAACACCTTCGTTGCGACCGCGGCGGCGGCGGTCTCCTGGCTGTTCGTGGAGTGGGCGATGAAGGGAAAGCCGTCGCTACTCGGCATGGTCTCCGGCGCCATCGCCGGCCTCGTCGCCGTCACCCCAGCCTCGGGCTTCGCCGGCCCGATGGGCTCGATCGTCCTCGGCCTCGTCGCCGGCGGCGTCTGCTTCGTGATGTGCTCCACCGTGAAGAACGCGATCGGCTACGACGACTCGCTCGACGTGTTCGGCGTCCACTGCATCGGCGGCATCATCGGCGCCCTGGCGACGGGCATCCTGGTGGATCCGAAGCTCGGCGGCGTCGGCATCCCCGACTACGCGACCAAGCCCGGCGAGATGGTTCTCGGCACCTACGACATGATGAGCCAGTTCATCATCCAGGCCGAGGCCGTCGGCCTCACCCTGCTGTGGTCGGGCATCGGCTCGGCGATCCTGTACAAGCTCGTCGACCTGACGATCGGCCTGCGCGTGACCCAGGACGAGGAGCGCGAGGGCCTCGACATCGCCGATCACGGCGAGCGCGCCTACAACTACTGATCCATCGACGTCCCCGTGACGCCGACGAAGCCCCGGTGCCCTGCACCGGGGCTTCTTTCGTGGCGGCCCCTCCAAGGCGTTCAGGGGCAGCGATCGGGGGCTCTCGATCCTTCGTCCGGGGCAGCGTCGAACGAGGCCCATGCGTGCGGCTCGTCCCGAGGCTTGCGATCAAGCTCGGGATCAGTGCTCGGGCGTCGAGCGATTCGCCGATGCAGTCGATCCGGTTCGTCCCGGGGGCGCTTGGTTACGATCCGTTAACGAACACCCACGGAATTTCCGATCATCCAAGCCAAATGGCCCGTTCGGTTGTGGTGCGACGGCAACACATCTTGGGCACGGGTCCGTCGAGACCGCGATTGCCCATTTCGTAGGCAATTGCCCGAAAGTTGTTTTTGCGGAGAGTGGGAACTTTCGGCACCTTGGCCGCAGCAAAAAACAAACGGGGCTCGGAATATGACCTTGAAGCTGTTCCTCCAGGGCGCCACGGCGTCGATCGCCACGCTGCTCTGCGTCGGACAGGTGTCGGCCGCCGACCTGTCGGCCAAGCCCGCTCCGCCCCCGGTCCCCGAGGCCTGCAAGGTCGCGATCACCTTCCCGGCCTACGGCGGCGTCATCAAGCAGAACCCGAACCCGAGCTGCTTCACCATCGGCGGCATCGGCGAGATCTACGTCGGCGGCGCGGTGACCGGCTACGCCTACACCCAGACCAACCCGTTCAACACCGCAGTCACGCCGCCCGGCGTTCCCGCCGACCGCGCCGGCCGCGTCGACTTCTCGAACCTGCAGGGCTTCATCCAGAAGGCCGACGGCCCGTTCCAGTTCTACGTCGCGGTCGGCGCCTACACGATCCCCGGCCTCGGCGCGCCGATCTACAGCGCCTTCGATCAGACCGACCTGCTCTTCACCCCGGTCTCGATCGCATTCGGCAAGTACCAGATCAACGACGAGTGGTCGCTCCAGGGCGGCCGCATGCCGACCAACATCGGCTCGGAGCTGCCGTTCACCTTCCAGAACCTGAACATCTCCCGCGGCCTGCTGTTCAACCAGGAGAACGTGATCAACCAGGGCGTCCAGGTGAACTACGCCAGCGGCCCGTGGGCGGCCTCGCTGGCGGCGACCGACGGGTTCTTCTCGGGTGAGCTCAACTGGATCACCGGCCTGATCACCTACAAGATCGACGACGCCAACACGATCGGCATCAACGGCGGCACGCACTTCAGCAGCTTCAATTCCGGCCTGCAGAGCCTGCGCTTCCAGTACGCCACGCCCCTGTCGCTGCAGAACAGCAGCATCATCAGCCTGAACTACACCTACTCGGCCGGCCCCTGGATCGTGACGCCCTACATCCAGTACACCAACGTCGAGCGCAACGCCGCCCTCGGGCTCAACGGCGCCGAAACCTTCGGCGGCGCGATCCTCGCGAGCTACGCCTTCACCGACAACTTCGCCCTGGCCGGCCGCTTCGAGTACATCGCCCAGAGCGGAAACCGCTTGAGCCTGTTCCCCGACACCTCCGTCCTCTACGGCGCCGGCAGCGAGGCGCTCTCCTTCACCGTCACGCCGACCTTCACCTTCGGCCAGTACTTCCTCCGCGGCGAGTACTCGCGGGTCGAGCTCTACGACATCACCCGCGGCAGCCTGGCGGCCGGCACCCTCGGCACCGGCTTCGGCCGCACCGGCAACCGCACCTCGCAGGACCGCTACATGGTCGAGACCGGCATCACCTTCTGATCCCGGCGGCCTGCGGGGCCGTCCTCACGGTCCCGCATTTACCACGCCAACGAAAACGGGCGGCCCGATCGGGCCGCCCGTTTTCGTTGGCGCGCTGCCGGGTGGCGCGCGGGCCGCGTTCCTACGCCGCCTGCGTCAGGGCCGCCTTCTCCCGGGCGAAGGCCCAGTCGAGCCAGGGCGTCAGCGCCTCGAGGTCGCTCCGCTCCACCGTGCCGCCGCACCAGATGCGCAGGCCGGGCGGCGCGTCGCGGTAGGCGCCGATGTCGAGGGCCACGCCCTCGCGCTCCAGGGTCTCGACGATGCCCTTGGCCACGCGCTCCACCACCGCGTCGCCCAGCGCCAGCACGTCGGCATCGGCGATGACGAGGCACACGCCGGTGTTGGAATACGTCGCCGGGTCGACCGCGAGGTTGGCGATCCAGGGCGTGCGCGCGACCCAGTCGTGGATCACCCGCGCGTTGCCGTCCGCCCGCGCATGCAGGGCGTCGAGCCCGCCGAGGTCCTGCGCCCAGGCCAGCGTGTCGAGGTAGTCCTCGACCGCGAGCATGGAGGGCGTGTTGATGGTGTCGCCGGAGAAGATCCCCTCGATCAGCTTTCCGCCCTTGGTCAGGCGGAACACCTTCGGCAGCGGCCAGGCCGGGACGTGGCTCTCGAGGCGGGCGACGGCGCGGGGCGAGAGCACCAGCATGCCGTGCGCCGCCTCGCCGCCCATCACCTTCTGCCAGGAGAAGGTCACCACATCGAGCTTGTCCCAGTCGAGCGCCTGGGCGAAGGCGGCCGAGGTCGCGTCGCAGATCGTCAGCCCCTCGCGGTCGGCGGCGATCCAGTCGCCGTTCGGCACCTTCACCCCGGCGGCGGTGCCGTTCCAGGTGAAGACCACGTCGTTGTGCTTCGTGTCGATCGCCGACAGGTCGGGCAGCACGCCGTAGGGCGTCTGGTGGATGCGCGGGCTGATCTTGAGCTGCCTCAACGCGTCGGTGACCCACTCCGAGCCGAACGCCTCCCAGGCCGCCACCTCCACGGTCCGCGGCCCGAGCATCGACCACATCGCCATCTCGACGGCGCCGGTGTCGGAGGCCGGGACGATGCCGATGCGGTAGTCGGCCGGCACGCGCAGCACGTCGCGGGTCAGGTCGATCGCCCGGCGGAGCTTGGCCTTGCCGGCGACCGAGCGATGCGAGCGGCCGAGCGGCGCGTCGGCCAGGGCCGCCGGGGTCCAGCCGGGGCGCTTGGCGCAGGGGCCGGAGGAGAAATGGGGCACCCGGGGGCGGGTGTCGGGTCGGCGCAACATGAGGATCCATCCTTACAGATGGGCGCACCTCGTCGGGGAGGCGTGTCCCGCCGCCGGGATGCGCCGATGCCGGCGGCCGTGCAAGGGCCGGATGCCGGTTCTCGCCGGCACTGCTGCCCGGAACGCGTTGCGGAAAGGATGTCCGTCTCGCCGCCGGCATCGGATGCGCGCTGTCGGCCCGTCGCATCCCTCCGCTCCAGGGACGCAGCGTGCCTTCCATCATCGGAGACCAGGCCTGCTCTCCGGGAAGAGGTCGTGTCGCCGCGAGGCGGCTCTCATCGCGAAGAGGTAGGACCGCTCAGCACATGGCCGTTGCCGTCACGGATGTCTCTTGCCCTGCGGCCGGCTTCACCGTCTCATGGGCCCGATTCGAGCGTTCAGGTGGCGCGATCGCGCAGAGCGGGGACCTATTCATGAGCATTCGAGCACGCCAGATCGCGATGATCACGACTGCGATGGCGATGATGATCGGCATGTCGATGTGGATGCGTAGCACCTGGGGCCTGACGAGCGATCGCGCTTACGGATTTTCGGGTGTCTTTACGTGGGCTGTCGCGATCATCATCGTTGGCCAACGGTACGCACGGGTGCATCTGAGCCTTTCAGACTATCACGCCATCCACTCGGCCGGATTTGGCGCCCTCTTGCAGGGAGCGATGGCGTCAGGATTTGCACTGGGCCCATCGGGTGATGATCCGAGCACGGTGCTGGCGTGCCTTGCGATGGTTCCCGCCCTGGCAATCGACACCATCAGCCTGCGTGCCTTGTTCTCACGTGAAGAGCGAGAAATTCTCGAGAGCCATCGAGGCTGGTGGCGCGCGAAGTCTGCGACGGACGGGCCTGCGAAAGCCGAGTCGATCTCGTAGCCGTTCCGTCTCCGAACATTCGTCGGGTCGGATGCCTCATCCGTCCTGCGACGGGCCGTGCCTCGACCCGAGCAGATCCGGCCGGCGCTCGGCGGTGATCCGCTCGGATTCGGCCCGGCGCCAGGCGCGGATCGCGCCGTGGTCGCCGCCGGTCAGCACCTCCGGGATCGTCCGACCCTCCCAGTCGCGGGGGCGGGTGTAGTGCGGGTATTCGAGCCGGCCGCCCTCGAAGCTCTCCTCGTCGCCGGACGCCGCCTTGCCCATCACGCCGGGCAGCAGGCGCACGCAGGCGTCGATCAGGGTGATCGCCGCGATCTCGCCGCCGGAGAGCACGTAGTCGCCGATCGAGACCTCCTCGAGGGCGCGGCCGGCGATCACCCGCTCGTCGACCCCCTCGAAGCGGCCGCAGACGATCAGCGCGCCCGGCCCGGCGCTCAGCGCCCGCACCCGCGCCTGCGTCAGCGGCTTTCCGCGGGGCGACATCAGCAGGCGGGGGCGGGCGTCATCCGGCCCGGTCGCGGCGTCGATGGCGGGGCCGAGCACGTCGCAGCGCAGCACCATGCCGGCGCCGCCGCCGGCCGGGTTGTCGTCGACGCTGCGGTGGCGGCCGAGCCCGTGCTCGCGGATGTCGCGGGCCTCGCAGACCCATTCGCCGCGGGCGAGCGCGCTGCCCGACAGCGAGGCGCCGAGCGGCCCGGGAAACATCTCGGGGTAGAGCGTGAGGATCGTCGCCCGCCAGGGCGGGGCGGAAGGGGGCGGGTTCGTCATGGCCGCTTGATGGCGCCGGGACGCCTGCGCGGTCAACGCCGCGGCACCGAGCGCCGCCCTCGCGCGTTCAGGACTTCGATGATCAGACCGCTCCTCGCCCTCCTCCTCGCTCTCCCGGCCCTGGCGCACGGCGCGCAGGCGGCGGAACCCCTGGGACCGCCCGGCGCCCCGGCTGCCGCCTTCCCGAAGCCGGACCGGCCGGTGGCCGAGATCGTCGCGGCGCAATGGGCCTTCGAGGCGCAGCGCGACAAGGCCGACGAGTTCGGGCAGGTCGCCCGCCTGATGGGCTTCAAGCCGGGCGAGACGGTGGCCGACATCGGCGCCGGCAGCGGCTACTACGTCACGCGGCTGAGCCCGCTGGTCGGGCCGCAGGGCCGGGTGCTCGCCGAGGACGTGACCCCGCGCTACCTCGCCGACCTCGAAGCCCGGCTGCGCAAGGCCGACCTGTCCAACGTCACGGTGGTGCGCGGCGAGCCGCACGACCCGCGCCTCGCGCCCGGATCGGTCGACGCGGCGATCCTGGTGCACATGTACCACGAGATCACCCAGCCCTACGGCCTTCTCCACAACCTCGCCGCCGCGATGAGGCCCGGCGGCCGGGTGGGGATCGTGGACGCCGACGACATCCCCTCGCGCCACGGCACGCCGCCCAAGCTCCTGCGCTGCGAGCTGTCCGCCGCGGGTTTTCGCGAGACGGGCTTTTCGGTGCTCGACGGCGGGGTGGGCTACCTCGCGGTGTTCGAGGCGCCGGCCCCCGACCGGCGGCCCGATCCGAAGACGATCACGCCTTGCAGGGATGAGGCGACGCGGGGGAAGGCGCGATAGGGGTCGAGGCCCGGCCTTCGAGACCGCCCTCCTCCGATCCAAGCCGGGCATGCGGACGGGCGCCGGCACTGGTCGGCAGGCGGCGTCTGCAAGCCGCCGTCCAATGCAAGCCGGCGTCCAAGGGCGGCACGGGGCGGCTCGCGGTGGGGCGATGACCGGATCCGACCGCCGGACGCTCAGGCGCGTTCGTCGATCTCCGGGACGCCGCTGCTCCGGTCGGCGTAGGCGGCGATGAAGGTCGGCCGGGTCTGCCAGCGCCGCCAGAAGGCATCGAGATGCTCGAAGCGCTCATCGAGGGGCGTCGCGTTGACCGGAAACTTGGAGAACGCGATCGCCGTCGCCAGCGTGATGTCCGAGAAGGTCGGCTGATCGCCACCCAGGAGCCACGCGCGGCCGTCGGCGAGATGCCGGTCGACCAGGCCGGCATGCGCCAGCGCCACCTTGCGCGAATGCTCGCCCCAGGCCGGGTTGCTGGTCAGCTCGAGCTTCGGGCCCAGGCCCTGGTGCAGGACGTGGAACGCGGTGACGATGGGGTAGAGGATGTGCACCCACACCCGGCTGTCCCACATCTGGTCGAGGCCGCGCTCGAGCGCCGTTTCGCCCATGATCTTGCGGCCTTCGAACGCGTCGTCGAGGTAGCGGGCGATGGCGGAGGTCTCGCTGAGAAAGGACCCGTCCGCGAGCGCGAGGGTCGGCGTCTCGCCCCAGGCGTTCATCTTCAGGTGCTTCCATCCCCGTTGCTCGCCGACGGGCGACATGTCGTAGACCGTCTCGTCGAAGCGGTCGGCGATGCCCTTCTCGTGCATGAAGATCCGCAGGCGCTGCGGGTTCGGGAAGGCCGAGGGGGAGGTGAAGAGCCTGAGCTTGTCGGACATCGTCGTCTCGCTTTCCATCACGTTCATCTGTCTGTCAGATGACAGGCAGCACGCTACGTCCCGGCGCTTGTCTCGTCAACCCCTGTCTGCCATATGACAGATGGAGGTTGGGCATGGCAGCGACGTCGAAGGAGAACGTGCGGGAGGCGATCCTGGCGGCCGCCCGGGAGGCGGCGATGGCCTACGGCTACGGCGGTCTCAATTTCCGCGACCTCGCCGAGACCGTCGGCATCAAGGCCGCGAGCATCAACTACTACTTCGCCAACAAGGCCCTCCTCGGCGAGGCGGTCGCGCGCCGCTATTGGGAGGACATCGCCCGCGACCTCGAGGACGTGTCGGCGCATGCCTCGAGCCCGACGGAGGCGCTGAGACGGTACCCCGGCATCTTTCGCCTGTCGCTGGCGCGCGACAACCGCATGTGCCTCAGCAGCTTCATGGCGACGGAATACGATGCGTTGCCCGAGCCGGTCCTGAAGGAGGTTCAGGCTTTCGCCGACGTCAACACGGCGTGGCTGCGTCGGCAGCTCGTCGCCGCCGAGCTGGTCGCGCCGAACGAGGGCGAGGCGAGAGCGCGTGCCGTCTACGCGGCGGTCGCCGGCGCACAGATCGTCGCGCGAAGCCGCGCGGACATAACGCTGTTCGATTCCCTGATCCAGAGTTATCGGGAAGCGGGGCTGCTGCCGAACTGATCGGAGCTGAACGGCAAGATCGCGCGGTCCGAACCGACGTTCCCGGGCGGGATCGCGACCGAGACGCGCATCGGGTCGCCCCGATGCCCCTCACGAGCGCCAGCGCAGCTCCCGCGACTCCAGCGGGTTCGCGAACGGGCGCCCGGCGCGCGCGGCCTCCAGCGCCTCGCGCTTCAGGCGAAAGTACCATTGCGAGGGCAGGTCGCCCTGGCCGAACAGCACCATGGTCGGCTTGCGGTCGAGGCCCAGTTGCGCGTGCTGGAGCACCTGCTGGTCCTGGGTCAGGAACTGGCGCATCAGCGGGCGGGCGACGGGCTTGAGCAGGTTGAGGCCGGGGACGTTCCAGTAGAGCGCGTTGGTGAGCATCGTGCGGTTGGCGGTCAGCGGCGTCGCGAAGGTGTAGTTCGCCATGCGCTTGGCGCCCGCCGTGATCCGCTCCAGGCGCACGCCGGGAAGGCGGAACTCGATCTCGACGTCGGGCACCCCGCCGAGCAGGCGGTAGACCGGCGAGCTCGTCGTCGTCGCGTGGCTCGACATGACGAAGCCGTGCGGCACCGGCCGAAACGTCTTCTTCTTCTCGCGCAACGCCTTGGACGGCCGGAACCACCACGAATCGTGGACGAAGGCGACGTGGCCGGGATCGACGAGGCTCAAGGTCGTCAGGTCGAACGAGGCCTCGACCACGAGCTCGACCACGAGCGAGCCGACCGGGTGGAAGTCGAGCGCCGGCAGGGCGGGCGTTTCGCCCGGCGTCCCGAGATGCGGGTTGACCCAGACGAAGCCGGCGCTCTCGATCACGGGGAAGCGCTGCACCACGATCTTCGAGAAGTCGGCCGTGTCGTGCTCGGAGAGGGTCGGCACGTCGCGGCAGCGGCCTTCGGTGGAGAAGCGCCAGCCGTGGAACGGGCAGACCAGCTCGGCACCGTCGAAGCCGCCCTTGGACAGCGCCATGCCGCGGTGCGGGCAGCGGTCGCGCAGCGCGAACGGGGCGCCGTCCGCATCGCGCCCGATCACGATTTGCTCGCCGTTCAGCTCGACCGCGCGGAGCGCCTTGCCGGTCAGGCCCGAGGCTTGGCCGACGCAGTACCACGCATCCGGCAGCGGCCGGCGCATCGCATCGGGGTCGAGGGCCTCGTCGGCGGCCGGGTCGCGTGCGGGACCGCTCGCGTGGAGAGCGATCGGGGAGGCGGACATGGGGTCTCGCAACGGTTCGGGAACGTCCTCATACGCCGCCCCGCCGGATGGGGAAAGCGAGGCCGCCGTTCCAACCCCGCCGCGCGACGGTGTGACCCCGCGGAACGCGTGCCACGAGCGCGATGGCCCGTCATGCCCCCGCCCGCACGCCCGCCGCGCCGGCGTCGCGCGGCCGGCCCTGCAGCCAGCGCAGCACCGGCCGCTCGACGCTGCGATAGAAGGCCTCGGTCGCGGCGATCGACACGGCGACGAGGAGCAGCGTCAGCGGCCAGAGCAGGCCGGCGCTCAGCGGCAGCCGCGGCAGGACCGCCTTGGCGGCAAGGAAGACGAAGGGGTGCAGCAGGTAGAGCGCGTAGGACGCGTCGCCGATCCGCGCGATCCGCCGGGCGATCGCCTGGTCGAACCGGAGCCCGCCGAGGACGAGGCCGGCGACGATCAGCACCGCGCCGCCGCCCCAGATCAGGGTGCGGGCCCAGCCGTAATTCCCGGGCGCAGACGAGGCGTCGAACCCGGACAGGTCGATCGTCGCCCAGACGCCGATCCCGAGGCCGCAGAGCAGGACGCCGCCGGCGACGCCGAGCCGGACGCCGCGGCGGAACAGCAGCGCGAGGCCGATGCCGGCGGCGAATTCGAGCACGATCGGCCGCAGCCAGAACCGGAGCGGGTCGAAGGCCGGCGGCCGCAGCCAGGCCAGGAGCACGCCGACGGCGAGGATCGAGACGGCCGCCAGCGCCGCCCGCTCGCGCAGGGCCGCGGCGGGCGCGGAGGCCTTCATCGCCCGCGCCGCGAGCATCATCGCCCCGGCGAAGACGAGGTAGAACGCCATCTCGTAGTTCAGCGTCCAGCCGAGATCGAGGATCGGGAACGGGTAGTCCGGCCCGAAGCCGCGGGTGTCGAACGGGATGAACAGGTACGAGGTCGCCACGTCCGCCAGGCTCGGCGCGGCGGCCTGGCCGGCGGCGGCCGCGGCCAGCAGGACGACGAGGCGCAGCGTGAGCGCGAACCAGTACAGCGGCACGATCCGCAGCAGGCGGCGCTTGAGGAAGCGCGCGGCGCCCCCGGGCGCGCCGAACAGCGGCTCGGACGCGTAGACGATGATGAAGCCGGAGATGACGAAGAACAGGTCGACGCCGGCCCCGAGCGGCAGGGCGGCGAAGCGCGGCATGGCGAGGCCGCGCGCCTCCGCCTGGAGCGCGAGCAAGAGCTCGGCATGGAGCAGGACGACCATCACCGCCGCCACCGCCCGCAGGATCTGCACGCCGTCGAGGCGGTGAAGGCGCCCCGGCGCCGGCCGATCGAGGGCGCCCGTCGTCGTCGCGGCGGTCATGCCGGCCGGTCCAGCGAAGCGCCCGCGATCGCGGCGGCCCGTCGCTTACCGGCCGCCACGCGGCGGACGATCTCGGCCAGGCTCGCCTGCATCCGCGCGGCGCCGTAGCGCGCGCGGGCCGTCGCCTGCGCCCGGGCGACCTGGGCCGAGAGCCCCGGCGGCGCGGACAGGACGCGGGCGATGGCGTCGGCGAGCGCCCCCGCGTCGCCGGGCGGCACCAGGGTCCCCGCCGCGCCCCGGTCGAGGATCTCGGCCGCCGCGCCCGTATCGGTGGCGATCACCGGCGTCCCGACCAGCATCGCCTCGACCAGGGTGCGCCCGAACGGCTCGGGTGCGATCGAGGGATGGATCACCGCGTCCACCGCGCGCATCAGGCGCGTCACGTCCCCGCGCTGGCCGAGGAAGTGGACGCGGTCGGCGAGCCCGCGCTCGGCCGCGCGCGCATGCAGACCGTTCGCGTAGGCGTCCTCGCCGAACAGGGCGGTGCCGGCGACGATGCACGCCGTGCCGGGCGAGCGGGCCAGGGCCTCCAGCACCACGTGCTGCCCCTTCCACGGGGCGAGCCGGCTGAAGACGCCGACCAGTGGGCCGTGCGGCAACCCGAGGCTCGTGCGCAGGGCGGCCGGGTCGCCGGGCTCGCCGTCGAGGTCGAGGCCGTTGGGCACAACCTCGACGAGATCCCGTCGCCCGCCCGCCGCGACGAAGGCGTCGGCGGCGGCCTGCGACGGAACCACGACCCCGGCGGCGAACGCGTTGGCGAGGCGGACCTGAAGCCCACGCTGCGCCGCCCCGAAATGCGCGGGATCGAGGATGTCGTGCAGGTGCCAGATCAGCGGGCGGCGCACGAGAGCCGCGGCGAGGGCCGAGAGGACGAAGGCCTTCTGCGAGTTGGCGTAGACCACGTCGTGGGCCTTCGCGGTCCGCGCCAGCGCCAGGATCGTCGCGGCGAGCCGTCCGGCCAGCGGAATCGCGCGCCAGGGCGAGCCGTCGCGGCGCAGGGACGACAGCCCGGATCCGTGCCGCGCACGGACGACCGCCAGCCCCCGCTCCCGCAGCGCGGTCGCGAGCGGCCCGTCCTCGAACAGGAAGGCGGTGGCGCCGCGCCAGGGTCCCACGGCATCGCACAGCACCATCTCGGCGCCCGACATCGTGCTGGTGTGGTTGACGAACACGACCCGCGGACGGTCCATCACGCGGCTCCGAGATAGCGGCGCGCCGGCTCGTGCCCGGTGTCGTAGAACGGGTGGTCGTCGGCCCGCACCATGGTGATCGCGAGCCCGAACACGTCGCCGCCGGCCTCGCGCAGGCCGTTGACGGTGGCGCTGATCGCCGACACCTGCGAGCGGCCCCAGCGGGTGCAGCACAGCACGCCGTCGACCTGCCGCGCCAGGATCTGGGCGTCCATCAGCATCGCCGCGGGCGGGCTGTCGATCAGCACCAGGTCGTACTTGCGGGCCCAGAGCAGCAGCTCGGTCATGCGCTTGCCCATCAGCAGCTCGGTCGATTCCGTGGTCGCCGCGCCGGCGGGGATGGCGTCGAGGTTGGGCGTCGCCGTCGCGATCACCGCCTCCCGCGGCAGGGCCTCGCCGCGCAGCACGCCGGCGAGGCCGGGGCCGGCGGGCAGGTCCAGAGCCGTCTCGAAGACCGGGCGGCGCAGGTCGCATTCGAGGACGAGCACGCGGCGCCCGCTCGCCGCGTTGAGCTGGGCGAGCGCGAGGGTGGTGAAGGACTTGCCCTCGCCGGGCGCGGCCGAGGTGAGCAGGATCGCGCGGCTAGTGCCGTCGGCGCCGGCCAGCATCAGCCGGGCGCCGAGGTTGCGCAGGACCTGCTGCATCAGCGGATCGCTGCGCGCGTCGCGCAGCGCCGCGGCGAGCGGCAGCTCGCCGGCGGCGGCCCCCATCCGTCCGAGCAGCGCCGGTCCGCCGGCGGCGCGCAGGTGCGGCAGCTGGGCGAAGACGGGGGCGTGGGCCACCGCGGCGAGCTGCGTCGAGGTCCGAACGCTGCGGTCGGCGCGTTCGCGCAGCAGCGCGGCGGCCGCGGCCAGCGTGGCGGCCAGGACGAAGCCGGCGCCGAGGAACAGCAGCGGCTTCGGGGTGACCGGCGCGGCCGGCACGTCGGCGAGGCTGACGAGCCGGGTGCTGCCGACGAGGATGCGGCGCTCGGTCTCGAGCTCGTTGGCGCGCTTGTACAGGTCGGTGTACTGGCCGCGCTTGATCTCGGCGTTGCGCACCATGCCGGCGACGACCGATTCGTCGTCCATCGCGGACGCCGCCTCGGCCTTCGCGGTCTCCATCTGCTGGCGCAGCGACTTGGCGAGCGCGCTCGACGCGTCGAAGGTCTTCTTCAAGCCGGCGCTGATGCTCGCGACCTCCCGGTCGACGCGCAGCTTCAGGCCGGCGAGCTCCGTGCGCATCGCCTGCAGCGTCGGATGGTTCGGCCCCAGCACCGTGCCGGTGTTGGCGATCTGCGCGGCCACCACGTTCATCTGCTGCTTGAGGTCGCCGATCGTCCGGCTCGCCAGCACCGCCGGGGCGTTGATCGAGCCCCGGGCCTGGTCGGCGTTGATCTCGGAGAGGCGCGCCGCGGCGTCGGCCTTGGCGGTCTCGGCCGCCGAGAGCTGCTGGGTGATGGTGCTGAGCCGCTCGGAGGTGATCGGCGCGTTGGCGCCCGACATCAGGCCCTTGCGCCGGCGGAAGGCCTGGATCTTGGCCTCGTCGTCGCGCAGGGACGCGTCGAGCTGGCGGATCTCCTTCCACAGCCACTCGGTCGCCGCCTCGCGGCTGTTGGCGAGCACGCCGCGCTGGTCGTCGAGGAAGGCGGTGATCAGCGCGTTGGTCAGCGCCTGGGAGGTCTCGGCGTTCGGCGAGCGGTAGGCGATGTTGATGACGCGCGAGCGGCCGGCGCCGGTGACGACGTAGCGGCGCTGCAGGTAGTCGACCACCAGGTCGGTGTTGCCGCGCAGCTTGTCGCAGCCGTCCTCCTTGGGCGGCAGCAGGCTCGCGAGGAGCCCGCCGCGCGCGATTTGCCGGCACTCGGCCACAACCTTCTCGACGACGTCGCCCGAGGCGACGAGGCGCATGATCCGCGGCGCGCGGATCACCAGCATCTGGCTCTCGATGTCGGCCGGGTCGCCGAGCTTCTGGATCCAGGCGACCGACGCGTTGGCGTTGTTGCTGCCGGGCTCCGGCTCGGCCACGATCACCGAGCCGACCGCCAGGTACTGCACCGGCGCGACCATCAGCAGCCCGATCGCCACCGACATGACGCCGATGAAGACCGCCGCGAACAGGCGCCGCCGCCGCCAGATCGTCGCGAACGGGCCGGCCTGGTCGGTGGCCGGGCCCGAACGCGGCGCGGCCGGCACGGCGGTGCGGGCGGGGTTGAGGTAGGACGTCGTCATCGTCGACCACCGGGTCTGGCGCCGGTTCGCGAACGGGGTCGCGCGACCGTGCGGAAGGGATTGTGAGGTTCGGGCCGCCGCGCGCGGGCCGAGCGTGGCGGATTCGGTCAGGCCAGGGCCTTGAGGCGGTGGCCCGAGCGCTCCTGGCCGGCGCCGAGGTCGCGGTGGAGGGCCATCTGCTCGTCGACGAAGCCGGCGAACCGGGTGCGGAACACCTCCGGGGCGAACAGCGCCGCCTGGGCGCGGCAGGCGGCGCGCGAGAACATGCCCTCCTGCTCCGTGAAGTCGCGGACGCAGGCCGCGATCGCGGCGGGGTCCGGCTCGGCGAAGAACATGCCCGAGCGGTTGGGCGGGAGCGTCGCCACGGTCTCGCGCGCGCCGCCGCGGCCGAGCGCCAGCACGGGGGTGCCCTCGGCCTGCGCCTCCACCGGGATGATCCCGAAATCCTCCTCCGCCGCGAACACGAAGGCGCGCGCCGTCCCCATCAGCCGGCGGAGCTCGGAATCCCCGACGAAGCCGGCGAACGTCACGTTCGGCCCGGCCGCCTCGCGCAGGCGCGCCTCCTCGGAGCCGGTCCCGGCGACGACGAGCCGGAGGTCCGGCATCAGGGCGAAGGCCTCGATCACCGCGCGCACGTTCTTGTACGGCACGAGGCGGCTCGCCACGAGGAAGTGGTCGCCGCGCGGTAGGTCCGCCCGGATCGCCGATTGCGTGACCGGCGGATGGATCACCTCGGCGGCGCGGCCGTAGACCTTGCGGATGCGCCGGGCGACGAAGGCGGAGTTGGCGACCACCGCGTCCGGCCCGCTGGCGGTGCGGGTGTCCCACAGGCGCATCCGGTGCAGGATCATGCGGGCGACCATGCTCTTGACGCCGTGCTCGTACCCGCTCTCGCGCAGGTAGCTGTGCTGCATGTCCCAGGCGTAGCGCATCGGCGAATGGATGTAGGACACGTGGACCTGGCTCGGCCCGGTCAGGATGCCCTTGGCGACGGCGTAGCTGCTCGAGATCACGAGGTCGTAGGCCGAGAGGTCGAACTGCTCGACGGCGATCGGCATCAGCGGCAGGTAGGCGCGGTGCCGGGTGCGCACCAGCGGCATCCGCTGCAGGAAGCTCGTCCGCGTGGCGCCGACGCCGATCTTGGCGCGGTCGGCCGGGCTCAGGAAATCGAACAGCGTGAAGACGTCCGCCTCGGGATAGATCGCCAGGATCTCGTGCAGGACGCGCTCGGCACCGCCGACGACGTAGAGCCAATCATGGACGATCGCGACGCGCATCTTCGAGACCTCGAAGGAAGGGGCACCGAGGCGAAGCCCGGTGTGGATGCAACTTACAGGTGTAATCACCTGAATGGTCGCGGCCAATGCTGGTGATAGGCGGAGATGCTTGCACTTTTAGAAATATCGACGGCTCAAAGGCCTGCCGACAGCGCAAAGACTGCTGAATTCGCCCGCTTGGTAAATCTTAACTATGCTGAAGCGGCTCGGCGCGCGGTTCCGGCCCGCCGCCGGCCGCGCCGGCCTCAGAGTGGGCGCGGCGGCGGGTCGGCGCCTGCGAGCACGGCGTCGAGGAGGTCGGCGTAGCCGCGGGCGGTGGCGTCCCAGGTGTAGCGGGCTTGGTTGCTCCGGCCCTTCGCGACCAGGCTCTCGCGCAGGGCCGGCTCTTCGATCAGCCGGCGCAGGCAGGCGGCCAGGGCGCCGGCATCGGTGGGATCGAAGGTCAGGGCGCCCTCCCCTGCGACCTCCGGCGTCGCGGAGCGGTCCGAGCACACCACCGGGCAGCCGAGCGCCTGCGCCTCCAGCACCGGCAGGCAGAAGCCTTCCGCGAAGGACGGGACGCAGAGGCACAGCGCGCCGCGGTAGAGCGCGGCGAGCCTTTGGTCGTCGATGCGCGACAGGCGGACCACGCGGGAAGCCGCCCCGAGCCGCCGGAGCGTCCCGGCGACGGCGTCGGCGGGGTCCTCGCCGACATGGACGACGGCGAGATCGGGATGGGCGTGCGCGATCGAGGCCACCGCTTCGGCGAGCAGGCCGAAGTTCTTGTTGTGCGTGGCGTTCCCGACGGCGAGCACGTAGGGGCCGGCGACCTCCGCGGGCGCCCCGACGGCGAGGGCCGCAGGGTCGAGCACGGAAGCCGAGGGGATCACGCGGACGCGCCCGCGGACGGCAGGGTAATGCTGCTCCAGGTCGCGCCGCGTCGCGTCCGAGACGGCGACGACGGCGTGGTTGCGCGCCAGCATCAGCCGGAAGATCCAGTCGGTGGTGAGCGCCTCGCGCGGGCCGGTGCTCTGAGGGATCGTGCGGAAGTACAGGTCGTGGACCACGACGATGCGCGCTCGCCCGCCGGCGCCCGCGCCGTAGGGGTCGATGTTCAGCACCACGTCGATGGCGTGCCGCCGGCAGCAGGCCGGAACGGTGACGAGCTGGGCCAGCACGTCGAGGACCACGATGCGCGGGCGGCGCACCGTCACGACCGCGACAGCGTCGCGCCACGCCGCGGGAAGCTCGGCCCGGGTCCAGGGCGAGCGCAGCACCACGGCGACGTCGGGCCGCCGGACGAGCTCGCCGATCAGCGCGAAGGCGACGCGGGCGACGCCGGACGGCTTGCCGCCGAACTGGCTCGGCATGTTGAGCAGGATGCGCTTCATCGACTGGCAATAACCCCGGACTAGGGTCGATCTAGCACCGTCAGATTGATCAGATGCGTATTCTCCACCTCTCATCGCTGTATCAGCCCGAACAGGTCGGGGGGGCGGAGCTGATGGTGGAGACCCTCGTGCGGATGCAGGCGGGTCTCGGGGCGCAGGTCGGCGTCGCCTGCCTGTCGCGCCGGGCGGAGCCGCCCGACCGGTCGGGCGCGGCGACGATCTACCGCCTCGGCCACGGCACGCCGTTCCACGTCCTCGACTGGGCCGAGCACGGGCGGCTCGACCGCCTGCGCTACAAGCTCGCCGCGCAGTGGGACGGGCGCACGCTCGCCGCGATGGAGGCCGCGGTGCGGGATTTTTCGCCCGACGTGGTGAACACGCACTCGATGTCGGAGCTGACGCCGCGGATCTGGCCGATGCTGCGCCGGCTCGGGGTGCCGGTCGTCCACACGCTGCACGACTTCACGAGCCTGTGCAGCAACGGCGCGATGGTGCGGCACGGCCGCGCCTGCGAGCGGCAGCACGCCAAGTGCCGCGCCTACGCGCTCCTGCACCGGCTCTGCCAGCGGCCGGTCGACGCCGTGGTCGGTGTCGGCAGCGACATCCTCGCCCGCCACCTCGCGGCCGGGTTCTTCCGCGACGTGCCGGCCGCGTTGCGGCAGGTGATCTGGAACCCGATCGAGGCGGGGCCGCCGCCGGCGCCGCGCGCCCTCCCCTCGGGCGAAGTCACGTTCGGCTACATCGGCCGGATCGAGCCGTCGAAGGGCGTCGACACCCTGATCGAGGCCTGCCGCCGCCTGCCCGGCACCGGCTGGCGGCTGCGCGTCGCCGGGCGCGCCGTCAACGGGCTCGACCGCTACGAAGGCCTCGCCGCCGGGCTGCCCGTCGCCTTCGACGGGTTCGTCGCGGCCGACGCCTTCCTCGACGGCATCGACTGCCTCGTCGTCCCGCCGGTCTGGCCCGAGGCCTTCGGGCGCACGGTGGCCGAGGCCTACGCCCGCGGCGTGCCGGTGATCGGCACCGCCGTCGGCGGCATCGCCGAGCAGGTCGGCACCGACGATCCCGCCTGGCTCGTGCCGCCCGGCGACGCGGCGGCGCTGGCCGCCGCGATGGCGCGGATCGTCGCCGACCCCGCCCGCCTCGCGACCGGCCTCGGCAACGCCGCCGCGGTCGCCGAAGGAACCCGGCCGCAGGCGGTCGCCACCCGCTACCTCGACCTCTACCGCAGCCTCCTCGCCCGTGAGCCCGCCGTCGCCCACGGATCGGCGTCCCAAGGATCGACGTCCCAGGGGTCAACGCCTCGAGAATCAACGCCTCAAGGATCAAGGCGCCATGCGCATCCTGCACCTTAGCTCGCTCTATCCGCCCCATATCGTCGGCGGCGCCGAGCGGTCCGTCGAGCATCTGGCCGAGGAGCTCGCCGGCCTCGGGCACACGGTCGCCGCCGCCTGCATCGAGCGGCAGGCCGAGCCCAAGACCGTGCGCAACGGCGTCACGGTCTACCGCATGGCGCATCACAACGACTTCTGGCTCGAGGACTGGGCGCAGCACGGCCGCTTCGCGCGCAACGCCGCCAAGCTCAAGCAGCAGTGGAACTTCGCGATCGCCGCCGATTTCGGCCGGGTGCTCGACGACTTCCGGCCGGACGTCGTCAACACCCACTCGCTGCTCGACATCTCGACGCTGGTCTGGCGCGAGGCGGCCCGGCGCGACATCCCGATCGTGCACACGGTCTGCGAGTACGACCTGATCTGCGGCAACGCGGCGATGTTCAAGCACGGCGCGCCGTGCACGCACTGGCACCTCGGCTGCAAGGTCGTGAACGCCTCCAAGCAGCTGACCAACCGCTGGGTCGACGCGGTGGCGAGCGTCGGCACCCGGATCCTGCAGACCCATGTCGACCATGGCCTGTTCCGCCACCTCGCTCCCGAGCGGCGACGGGTGATCTACTATTCCTGCACGGTGCCGGACGGCGATCCCGAGGCGCGCCGCCGGGTCGACCGGAGCGCCAAGCCGATGACCTTCGGCTATCTCGGGCGGATCAACGTCGAGAAGGGCGTCGGCACGCTGATCGACGCGCTGGCCGAGATCGGCTCACGCGCGCACGCCGCCGAAGGGAATCCCGCCTCCGGCGGCTGGCGCTGCCTGATCGCGGGCCAGGCGATGGACGACTCGATCGAGCGGTTCAAGGCGAAGGCCGAAGGGCTGCCGATCGAGTTCGTCGGCTGGGTCGACCCAAAGGACTTCCTCACCGAGGTCGACGTCCTCGTCGTGCCCTCGTTCTGGGCCGAGCCCTCGCCGCGCACGGTCTACGAGGCCTACGCCATGGGCGTGCCGGTGATCGGCGCCGATTCCGGCGGCATCCCCGAGCTGATCGGCGAGGACAACGTCGACTGGCTGTTTCGCGCCGGCGACGCGCCCGACCTCGCGGACCGCATCCGCACGGTGCTGGCCCGCGGCCGCGCCAGCCTGCCGGACGAGCGCGCGTTCCAGCACGTCCTGCGCGAATCGACCTCCGAGCGCGTCGCCGAGAAGTATCTCGACCTCTACGCCGAGCTTCTCGCCGAGCGCCGCGGCATCGCGCCGGAACCGTCGCCAGCGCACGGCATCCATCATGGCGCCTAGCCCGCCCGGCCCGTCCGCCGCGGCGCCGGACGCGGCTGCGACCCGGGACGATATGGCCGGCCGCTCCGTCCGGGCGGCCGGGTGGGTCGCCGTCAGCGCAATCGGCAACGTCGTCCTGAGCTTCGTGGTGTTCCTGGTGCTGGCGCGCCTGCTCGACCCGAGCGAGTTCGGCCTCGTCGCCGTGGCGGTCGTGTTCATCGACATCCTGCTCATCGTCACGCGGGGCGGCCTGCCCGACCTCGTCGTGCAGACCGACCGGCTCGACGACGGCTTCGTCGACACCGCCTTCTGGGTGGCTTTGGCCTCCGGCTGCCTCTACGGGCTGGCGCTGGTCGCGCTGTCGTGGCCGATCGCGTGGATGCTGCGGATCCCCGAGCTGCAGCCGGTGCTGGCGGCGCTCGCCGCCACCTTCGTGATCGCGGCCGCGGGCGTGATCCACGAGGCGCGGCTGCAGCGCCTCTTCGGCTTCCGCAGCCTCGCGATCCGGGCCCTCGTCGCCAACCTGATCGGCGGGTCGGTGGCGATCGCGCTCGCGCTGAACGGGTTCGGGGTCTGGAGCCTGGTGATCCAGCGGCTGCTCGCCACCGGCATGACGACGCTGCTGACCTGGGCGGCGTTTCCGTGGCTTCCCGGATGGCGCTTCGTGCGCGCCCATGCCCGCCGCCAGCTCGCCTTCGGCTCCCGGGTGTTCTCGACCCAGCTCCTCCTGACGCTCAGCATCCGCAGCCAGGAGGTGGTCGCCGCCTACTTCCTCTCCACCGCCGATATCGGCCTGCTGCGCATGGCCTGGCGCTGCATCGACCTGATCAGCCAGGTCGCGGTGATCCCGCTCGCGGCGGTCGCGCTGCCGACCTACGCCCGGCTGCAGGACTGGCCGCGCGACCTGGCCGCGGCCTTCGACGGCTTCGTCGCGATGTCGGCGGTGCTGGCGCTGCCGGCCTTCGTCGGCATGGCCGTGGTGGCGCCGCACCTCGTGCCGCTGCTCTTCGGCGAGCAGTGGCGCGACGCGGTGCCGGTGCTGCGCATCCTGGCGCTGCTCGGCCCGGAATTCGTCGCGACCTCGATGCTGTGGATGATCTTCACCGCCTCCGACCGGACCGGCACCGCGCTGGTCCTGTCGGCCGCGCAGTTCACGATCACGATCCTGGCCTCGTTGGTGACGGCGCCGTTCGGCCTGTCGGCCCTCGTCGTCGGGCACGTGCTGCGCGCCTACCTGTTCTCGCCCGTGGTGGTGCGGGCCGCCGGCCGGTTCGTGCCGGTCGGCACCTTGGCGGTCGCCGCCTCGCTGGCGCCGATCCTCGCCTGCTCGCTCGCGATGGGCGCCACCGTGTTCCTGGCGCAGGATCGCCTCTACGCGCGGCTCGGCGACCACGCCGGCCTCGCGGCGGCGATCGGCCTCGGCATCCTGATCTACGGGATCCTGGCGCTGCTGTTCCTGCGCGCGCCGCTGCGCCGGAGCGTCGCGCTGATCCTGAACCGCAAGGCCGCCCTGGTCGCCGCCGCCGCGCCGCGCGCCGAGGCGGTGCCCACGGCCGCGACGCCTTAGACGAGGTGCGATCGATGAGGCCCCATGGACCGACCCGCCGCCTCGTGCTGGCGGCGGGCGCGTCGGCGCTGGCGGCACGCCCGGCCCTGGCCGGCCCGCTGCCGTCGTATCCCAGCGAGGACTTCGCGCAGTCCGTCGGGATCAACACCCATTTCGGGCACGACGGGACCCCGTACGTCGACCGGTTCGCGCGCTGCGCGGCGGCGCTCGACGCCCTCGGGATCCGGCACCTGCGCGACGACATCGTCCTGCCGGCGGGCGAGCCGCCATCGGGGCCGCCGCCGCAGTTCCGGCGGATCGCCGAGCTGGCGCGGGCCGGCTACCGGTTCAGCCTCGTCTTCTACGACGGGCTCGACGTCGGGCCGCTGGTGCCGCCCCGGCGCCTGCCCGACATCGCCGCCTGGAGCGCGGGCGGGCTCGCGATCGCCGAGGGCAGCAACGAGCCCAACATCGCCGCCGGCGCCGGCCGCCCGCAGGCCTCGGCCGAGCACCAGCGCGCGCTCTACCGGGCGGCACGCAACGCCGGCGGCGCGGTGAAGGTCGCCGGGCCGAGCTACGTCCAGGCCAACGTCGCGGCGGCGGAGTCCCTGGCCAACGCCGTCGACTACGGCAACATCCACCCCTACCCCGGCATGGAGCACCCGGAGAACGCCGGCAACGGCGACCTGCGCCGCTTCGTCGCCGCCGCTCAGCCCATCTTCGGCCGCGCGCCGCTGCTCGCCACCGAGAACGGCTACCACACCGCGCTCGCCACCCGGAGCTTCCACTTCCCGGTCTCGGAGGCCGTGCGGGCGCGCTACACGCCCCGCCTGCTGCTGTGGAGCTTCCTCCAGGGCATCCGCCGCACCTACCTCTACGAGCTGGCCGCCTCGGTTGACCGAGGCGAGGGCGACCCGGAAGGCCGGTTCGGCCTCCTGCGCTTCGACGGCTCAGCCACGCCGACCTTTTCCGCGGTCGCCAACCTGATGCGCCTGTTCCGGGCCGGCCCGGCCGTGGCCGGCCCCGCCCTCGACGTGGCCCTCGACGCGGCCCCGCGCGACCTCCAGGCGATCCGCTTCCTGCGCGGCGACGGCGCCGTCCTCGTGCCGCTCTGGCTCGGGATCGACGGCTGGGACCGGGTGCAACGCCGGGCACGGCCCGACGCGCCGGCGCAGGGCGTGACCCTCACCCTCTCGAGCGTCCCGAAGGCGGCGCGGCTGCACCGCTTCGCCGACGACGGCTCGGTCGGCGTGGAAACGCTCGGCCCGGCCCGGACGCTGACCCTCGGCGTGACGGACCGGCTCGCGATCCTCGAGCTGGTGTAGGGCGGCCCTACCGCACCGCACCCCGGGTGTTGACGGAGAGCGCGTAGATCGACTTGGTCGAGGCCATGAACAGGCGGTTGCCGTCGGCGCCGCCGAAGCACAGGTTGGCGCAGCGCTCCGGCAGGCGGATCCGGCCGATCGCCCTGCCCTCGGGCGAGATCACCAGGACGCCGTCGAGATCGGCGCCCATGCCCCAGCCGCACCAGAGGTTGCCGTCGGCATCCGCCCGGAACCCGTCCGCGGTGCCCCTGCCGCAATCGAACAGCACCCGGCCGTCGGCGAGCGCGCTGCCGTCCCCGACCACGTCGTAGACCCGGATCAGCCGGTTCGGCTGGGCGCGGGATTCGATGACGTAGAGCTTGGTCTCGTCGGGCGAGAAGCACAGCCCGTTCGGGCCCGCGATGTCGGCGACGACGACCCTCGCCTCGCCGGTCCGCGGATCGAGGCGGAAGACCTGGCCCGGCCGTTCCGGCTGGGCCATCGCCTCGTAGGGGTTGGGGCCGAAGGCCGGGTCGGTGAACCAGATCGCGCCGTCTGAGCGGCAGACGACGTCGTTCGGGGCGTTGGCGGGCTTGCCGTCGAACCCGCTGAACAGGGTGGTGATCGTGCCGTCGTGCTCGGTGCGGGTCACCCGGCGGGATTTGTGCTCGCAGGTGACGAGGCGGCCCTGGCGGTCGCGGGCGTTGCCGTTGGCGTAGTTCGAGGGCTTGCGGAACACGCTCGTCGTGCCCGTCGCCTCGTCCCACCGCATGATCGCGTCATTGACCACGTCGCTGAACAGCAGGCAGCGCATGTCGCCGAGCCAGACCGGCCCTTCCGCCCAGCGAAAGCCCGTGGCGATCCGCTCCACCGTCGCCGAGAAGATCCGGTACCGGGCGAACGACGGGTCGAGGATCTCGATCGCCGGGTCGGGCAGGCGCTCGGACGGCTCGAAGGCGGCCTGCGCAGGCCCGGCCCACGCCGTCGTGGCGGCGGCGCCCGCCAGCGCCAGCAGGGTCCGGCGATCGAGTGCGCCCATCGTGTCCTCCCGGCCGGTGTCGTCCCGGCCTGTCCGTCGCTCGTTCCCCGGCGGGCACGGCGCATGGCGTGCGGCGTGTCCGCTCCTTCCGTGGCGTCGGAACCCTCAGGTGATCGGCGCCGGGTTGAACAGCGTCAGGTCGTTGAACAGGCCCCAGCGGTCGGACCACGGCGTCTTGCGCCCGCTCGCCACGTCGAGGATGAGCTGGAACAGCTCGCGGCCGACCTCCTCGATCGTCGCGTGGCCGGTGGCGATGCGGCCGGCGTCGAGGTCGATCAGGTCGGACCAGCGCTGGCTGAGCTCGGTGCGGGTCGCGACCTTGATCACGGGGCATTGCGCGAGGCCGTAGGGCGTGCCGCGCCCGGTCGAGAACACCTGGAGGGTGATCCCGGAGGCGAGCTGCAGCGTGCCGCAGACGAAGTCGCTCGCTGGCGTCGCCGCGAAGATCAGGCCCTTCTCGCGGACCCGCTCGCCCGGGGCGAGCACGCCGGAGATCGCCGAGGTGCCGGATTTGGCGACCGACCCGAGCGCCTTCTCGACGATGTTGTTCAGCCCGCCCTTCTTGTTGCCGGGGGACGGGTTGGCGCGCCGGTCGGCCTCGCCCTTGGCGAGGTAGTCGTCGTACCACGCCATCTCGCGTACCAAAGCCTCGGCCACCGCCGGCGTCTTGGCGCGCGGCGTCAGCAGGTGGATCGCGTCGCGGACCTCGGTGACCTCCGAGAACAGGACCGTGCCGCCGGCGGCGACGATCAGGTCGGCGCAGTACCCGAGCGCCGGGTTGGCGGTGACGCCGGAGAACGCGTCGCTGCCGCCGCATTGCAGGCCGACCACGAGGTCGGAGGCCGGGCAGGTCTCGCGCCGGCGCCGGTTCAGGATCGCGAGCCGCGCCTCGGCCATCGCCATGATGCTGTCGAGCATCATGGAAAAGCCCTGGTGGCGCTCGTCCTGCATCCGCACGACGCCGCCGTCCTGCGCGTCGTCGCCGTCCGGCAGCAGGCGCTCGGAGACGAGCTTCTCGCAGCCGAGGCCCACCACCATCACCTCGCCGCCGAAATTCGGGTTGCGGGCGAGGCTCTGGAGGGTGCGGATCGGGATCACCGCCTGCGGCGCGTTGATCGCGACGCCGCAGCCGTAGGCGTGGGTCAGCCCGACCACGTCGTCGACGTTGGGGAAGCGCGGCAGCAGCTCCGCCTTGATCCGCCGGATCGCCACGTCGAGTGTGCCGGCGACGCATTGCACGCTGATCGAGATCGCGAGGATGTTCTTGGTGCCGACCGAGCCGTCCGGGTTGCGGAACCCCTCGAAGGTGCAGCCGGTCAGCGGCGGCAGGGGCGCCGGCACGCGGGTCGCCATCTCCAGCGCGTCGAGGGCGGGGGCGGTCGGGGTGGCCACGCGCGATTCCTCGACCCAGGCGCCGCACGGGATATCCTGCGTCGCGATGCCGACGACCTCGCCGTAGCGCCGGACCTCGCCGCCCTCGGGGATCGCGGCGAGCGCCACCTTGTGGCCCTGCGGCACGAACTCGACGAGGGTCAGCCCGTCCGGGAACACCGTGCCGGCCGGCAGCCCGAAGGCGTTGACGACGATGGCGACGTTGTCGCTCGCGTGCAGGCGGATGGTGCGGGGGGCGTCGCCCAGGGCGGGCCCGGCCGGCGGCACCGGCGGGGCTTCGATCACGGCGTCTGGCATCGCATGCTCCCTGGCGGCGGTCGGCGGTCGATCAGGCGCGGCGCAGCTCCACCCGCCGGATGTCGCCGACGAGGAAGAGATAGGCGCTCATCGCCACGAGCGCGTTGATCCCGACGAAGACCAACGCCGTGTCGAACGAGCCCGAGGACTGGACGAGATAGCCGATGATGATCGGCGTGGTGATGCCGGCGGTGTTGCCGAACATGTTGAACAGCGCGCCGCTCAGGCCCGCCGCCTCCTTGGGCGAGGTGTCGGACACCACCGCCCAGCCGAGCGCCCCGAGGCCCTTGCCGAAGAAGGCCGCCGCCATCAGGCCGATCACCAGGGCATGCGAGTCGACGTAGTTGCAGGCGATGATCACCATCGACAGCAGCATGCCGGCGATGATCGGCAGCTTGCGGGCGATGTTGAGCGAGCCGGTCCGGCGCAGGAGCGCGTCGGAGATCACGCCGCCGAGGATGCCGCCGACGAAGCCGCACAAGGCCGGGAGCGAGGCGGTGAAGCCGGCCTGGAGCACGGACATGCCGCGCTGCTTGACGAGGTAGATCGGAAACCACGTCAGGAAGAAGTAGGTCATCACGTTGATGCAGTGCTGCGCCACGTAGATGCCGAGCAGCATCCGGTTGCCGAGGAGCTGCTTGATCGTTCCCCAGGTGCCGGCGGCGGGGGCGGCGCCCGCCCGCACCGGCTTCGCGTCGCGCGCTGTCGACGTGGTCGCGCCCGACGGCGCGGCGCCGACCTGCACCAGCGCGCCGCCCCGGGCGATCTCGTCGAGCTCGCCCGAGGTGACGCTCGGATGGTCCTTGGGGTCGTGGATCAGCCAGACCCAGAGCAGCACCATCGCCAGGCCGATCAGGCCCATGCTGAAGAACGCGTAGCGCCAGCCGAAGCTCTGGGTCACCCAGGCGGTGAGCGGCGCGAACAGCACCGGCGCGAAGTATTGTGCCGCGTTGAACACGGCCGAGGCCTTGCCGCGCTCGGCCGCCGGGAACCAGGCGGTGACGAGGCGGGCGTTGCCGGGGAAGGACGGCGCCTCGGCGATGCCCACCAGCATCCGCATCAGGAAGAACACCGCCACCGCGGAGCCCGCGCCGAGGAAGCCGGCCCAGCCCTGGACGAAGGTGAAGAACGACCAGAAGAACACGCCGCCGGCATAGATCCACTTGGTGCCGTAGCGGTCGAGCAGCCAGCCACCGGGCAGCTGGGCCGCGACGTAGGACCAGCTGAAGGCGGAGAGGATGTAGCCCATCTGCACGGGCGTGATGCCGAATTCCTGCGCGATCGGCACGCCCGCGATCGAGATGATCGCGCGGTCGGCGTAGTTCAGCACCGTGACCGCGAACAGCACGAGGAGGATCAGGTAGCGCACGCGCATGCGCGTCGCGCTCTGCACCGGAATCGCCAGCGACATGGTTTCCTCCTCGGGATCGCCCGACGGATGCGTGCCCGTCGCGGTCGGTTTCCTTGAGGTTTCCAGATTAGTCCGCCCGGTCGATACCTTCCAATCCAAACGATGGATCGATCGATGCCATCGCAGCATCGATCGATCGAGCCTTGATCAGGCGGCGCCGACCTCGTGGTTCGCCATGATCTCCAGCGCGCGGACCATCGCCGAATGGTCCCAGGCCGCCCCGCCGTTGGCGACGCAGGCCGAGAACAGCTGCTGCGCCAGCGCCGTGGCCGGCAGGCTGAGCCCGAGCGCGCGGGCGCCCTCCAGCGCCAGGTTCAGGTCCTTCTGGTGCAGCCC
Organism: Methylobacterium sp. J-092; assembly: GCF_022829325.1. Lineage (NCBI taxonomy): Bacteria > Pseudomonadati > Pseudomonadota > Alphaproteobacteria > Hyphomicrobiales > Methylobacteriaceae > Methylobacterium > Methylobacterium sp. J-092. Next base: position 34,407 of record NZ_JAKSXU010000083.1, read on the forward strand.
GATGCGGAAGCCCGGATCGAAGGTGCGGTCGATCATGCGCTTGCCGTGCAGCTCGAGGATGCGCGAGGTGGCCAGGCCCCCGGTGATCGCCTCGCGGACCTTGGCCGGGTCGGCGCCGGCCTTCGAGGCGAACAGCAGGCCCTCGGCCACCGCCTCGATGGTGAGCGCGACGATGATCTGGTTGGCGACCTTCGCCACCTGGCCCGATCCGACCGGGCCGACATGGGTCACGGTCTTCCCCATGGCCGCGAACAGCGGTTGTGCGCGCCCGAAATCGGCCTCGTCGCCGCCGACCATGATCGAGAGGGCGGCGTTCTTCGCCCCGACCTCGCCGCCGGAGACCGGCGCGTCGAGATAGGCGCCGCCGCGCTCCCTGATGCGGGCGGCGAAGTCCTTCGTCGCGATCGGCGAGATCGAGCTCATGTCGATCACGGTCGTGCCGGGCCTCAGGCCCGCCGCGACGCCGTCCGCGCCGAACAGCACCGTCTCGACGTCGGGGGTGTCCGGCAGCATCAGGATGACGACCTCGGCGCGCTCGGCGACCTCGGCGGCGGTGGCGCAGGGCGTGCCGCCGGCGGCGACCAGGGCCTCGGGCACCGCCCGGCGGCTTTTCAGGAACAGGCTGTGCCCGGCGGCGATCAGGTGCCCGGCCATGGGCGCGCCCATGATGCCGAGGCCGATGAATCCGATGTTCATGGTGGTGTCTCCCGGAATGGCGCATCCGCCCTCCCCCGCGGAGGGGGGAGGGTCGATCCTGGCTCAGCCCCTGAAGCGGGCGGCGAGCGCCTCGGATTGCCGCGCGAGCAGGCCCATGTCGGAGCCGACCGCGGTGAAGCGGGTGCCGGCGGCGATGTAGCGGTGGGCCAGATCCTCGTTGGCGGTGAGGATGCCGGCATGCTTCCCGGCCTTCGTGATGCGCGCGATCGTCTCCGCGATGATCGCCACCACGTCCGGATGGTTCTGCTGGCCGAGGTAGCCGAGGCTGGTCGAGAGGTCGCCGGGGCCGACGAAGACGCCGTCGACGCCCTCCACGCCGGCGATCTCGTCGAGGTTGTCCAGCGCCCGCCGCGACTCGATCTGCACGGCCACGAAGATCTCGGCCTCGCAGCGGGCGTGGTAGTCGGGGATGCGGCCGAAGCGGGCGGCGCGCGGCGCCTGCGAGAAGCCGCGCACGCCGCGCGGGGCGTAGCGGGTCGCGGCCACCGCGCGGCGGGCCTGGTCGGCGTCGTCGATGTTGGGGATCATCAGCGACTGCACCCCAGTGTCGAGGATGCGCTTGATGGTGATCGCCTCGTCGCTCGGCACCCGCACCATGGCGTGGGCCGGGCTCTCCATCATCGCCTGGACCTGACTGTAGACGTCCCGCAGGTCGTTGGCCGAATGCTCCATGTCGAGGAGCAGCCAGTCGAAGCCGGAGCCGGCCACGACCTCGGTGGAGATCGGGCTGGCGAGGCTGCACCACAGGCCGATCTGCTGCCGGCCCTGGCCGAGCGCCGCCTTGAAGCGGTTGGAGAGGATGTCCATCGGATGTGCTCCTTCGTGGAATCGATCTGAGAGGTCGAGCGTCGTCCGGATCACGCGCCTCCCTCTCCCCTCTGCGGGAGAGGGTGGCCCGCTCATCTCAAATCCCCTTGGTTGTGATCTGAATTCGGACCGTCGGCGCCGGGCAAGAATCGTGCGCTCGGCACGCGCGCGCGCCGAATGCGATCACGGCCCGCCGGCCGCCGGCTCGCGTGTCCGCCACGTCAGCGGCGAA